>DATDDC010000150.1:0-2118 GCA_036523995.1 Anaeromyxobacter sp. | reverse complement strand
GCTCGGAAAGGTCGGCAGCATGCGGTGACCGACCGTAGCGGCCGCACGGGGGCGGGTCAAGGAAAGGGACCGCTCAGCGCCCGCGCTCCGCCGCGGCGCCCACGTCGCGCAGCTTCTTCTCGAGCGTGGCGCGGTGCGGAGCCTGATCGGTGGGCGGCTCGTCCGGGACGCTTCCCAGCGCGCGCCGGTAGGCGCGAGCGGCGTCCTGCGGCCGCGAGAGCGCGCGGTAGGCGTCGCCGAGGTGCTCGAGGATCGTCGCGTCGGGGCCGGCGCGCTGGTCCGCCTGCTCCAGCGCCTCGACGGCGCGGCCGAGATCACCGCGCCGGTAGAGCACCCAGCCGAGCGAGTCGAGGACGTGGCCGGAGCGCGGCTTCAGCTCGAGCGCCCGGCGCACCAGCTTCTCCGCCTCGTCGAGCCGGACGCCCTGCTCGGCGAAGGTGTAGCCGACGAAGTTCAGCGCCTCGGCGTGATCCGGGTTGAGCGCCAGGAGCGCCCGCATCTGCGCGACGGCCGCGTCCGGCTGGCCGGCCCGCTCGTAGGCGGAGCCGAGGGCGTAGAGGAGCGTCTCGTCCGCGGGCCTCGTCCGGAGCGCCCCGCGCAGCGCGGCGAGCGCGTCGTCGGCGCGGCCGGTGCGGACGAGGCTGTCGGCGAGGGCGGCGTAGAGGTCGGGGAGGTCCTCGGCCTTGCGCTTCCGCTCCCGCTCCGAGATGGCGCGCTTGAGGAGCGCGATGGCGTCGGCGGGCCTGCCGGCGCGGTCGAAAACGGCGGCGCGCATCACCAGGATGCGGGCGTCGTCGGGGAACGACGCGAGCGGCGCCGCCAGGGCGCGCTCCGCCTCGGCGTGCCGCCCCGCGTGCGAGAGCGAGTCGGCGAGGGCCACCCGCGCCGAGACGAACAGCTCTCCCGAGTCGAGCTTGATCGACCCGAGGACGTCGGCCGACTCCGGCCAGCGGCGCAGCTCCTGGAGGGCGATCCCCTCGGCGAAGCGGATGCGCGGATCGTCCCCGACCTCCTTGGAGGCGGTGCGCGCCACGGCGAGCGCCTCGGTGCCGTCGTGGACCTCGAGCCACTGGAACACCACGCGGACGTGGGCGTCCGTGGTGTCCGGCGAGGCGCGCACGTGGCGATGGAACCACTCGCGCGCCTGCTGCGCGTCCCCCTGCCGCGCGGACATGCGGCCCAGCGAGAGCAGCGCCTGGGCGTCCTCGGGGTCGGTCTTGAGGATGGCCACGAGGTCGTCGCGGGCGTCGGGCTCGCGCCGGAGCGCCTCGTGCACCTGCGCGAGGAGCCGGTAGGACTCGACGTCTCGCGGCTCGAGCTGCACCGCCCGGCGCAGGTGGCGCTCGGCGCGCGCCGCCTCGTGCTTCTCGAGGTAGATGCGGCCGAGCTCGCGGAAGCCGGAGCCGTCGCCGGGGCGCCGGGTGGCGAGGTCGTCGAGCGTCTTCACCGCGGCGTCCTCGTCCCCGCCGACGGCGTACGCGGAGGCGAGGAGCCTCCAGGACGTCGGATCGGGCGGGTCGGCCCCCTCGGCGAGGGCCGAGGCGACGCGGATGGCCTGGCGGAAGGCGGCGATGGCCTGCTCCGGGCGCCGCCTGGCGGTGGCGATGCGGCCGAGGAGGACGTGCGCATCGGCGGCGGACGGGCCGTCGCGGCCGAGCTCGAGCGCCTTGCGGCCCTCGGCCTCGGCGGCGTCGAGCTGCCCGAGGGCCGCGAGCGTCTCCGCCAGCGTCACGCGCAGCTCGGGGCTCTCCTCGTCGTACGCGACCGCGAGGCGGAGGTGCTCGGCAGCCTTCTCGAGATTCCCGGCCCGCCCGCTCCGGCGGGCCTCGAGGTAGTGGGAGATGGCGCGGGACGAGGCGAAGCGGCCCAGGTCGCGGCGCACCTCGCGGATGGCTTCGGGATCGGCCTCCCGCCGCGGCGCCGCGCGCGCATCGAGCGCGCACGCGAGGGCGAGGAGTGCGGCGGCGTCGCGAAGCATGGGCTTTCCCGGCGGTCGGACGCTCAGGCAAAAAGCATAGCGGCGACGGTCCGGCCCTTCAATCCGACGTCTTCTCGGCCCGCCGCCGGGCGGGCTTCGCGCGGGCCTCGCGCGCCGCCGCCCGCGGCGCCGCCGAGGCG
>DATDDC010000149.1:0-9451 GCA_036523995.1 Anaeromyxobacter sp. | reverse complement strand
CGTCCGCAACGTCGCGGGCAAGCCCGACGTGTGCGTCGTCTCCATCGGCACGACGCTCAAGGCGGCGCTCGCGGCCGCCGAGGCGCTCGAGAAGGACGGGATCTCCGCGACCGTGGTCGACGCGCGCTTCGTGAAGCCGCTCGACGAGGAGCTCATCGCGGGCGAGGTGGCCCGGGCCCGCCGGGTGCTCACCGTGGAGGAGGGCTGCCTCGCGGGCGGCTTCGGCGCCGCCGTGCTCGAGATGCTGGAGGCGCGCCGGCTCCTCGCGGAGGGCATTCCCACGCGGCGCCTCGGCCTCCCGGACGCGTTCGTGACCCACGGCGATCCCGGCAAGCAGCGCGCCGAGCTCGGCATCGACAGGGACGGCATCGCCCGCGCCTGCCGCGAGCTCGCGGGGGACCGCAAGGCGCGGGGCGCGGCATAGCGCTCGCCGGCCCGCCATCCCGGGACCGTCGCTTCCGGGAGGGTGGCGCGGGCGTGCCGGGAGCCGAGGGGCGGAGGCGGAGCGGTGCCGAAGAAGCAGCGCATCGACGTCCTCCTCGTCGAGCGCGGCCTCGCCGAGTCGCGCACCAAGGCCCAGGCGCTCGTCATGGCGGGCGCCGTCGTGGTCGGCGAGTCGCGCGTCGACAAGCCCGGCGCCCTCGTGGATCCCGCGGCGGCGATCCGGCTCAAGGACGATGCCGCTCCCCAGAGGTACGTCTCGCGCGGCGCGCTCAAGCTCGAGCGCGCGCTGGAGGTCTTCCCCGTGGACCCCCGCGGCAGGACCTGCGCGGACCTGGGCGCGTCCACCGGCGGCTTCACCGACGTGCTCCTCCAGCGCGGCGCCGCGAAGGTCTACGCGGTCGACGTCGGGTACGGACAGCTCCACCCCCGCCTCCGCGCCGACCCCCGCGTCGTCGTCCGCGAGCGCGAGAACGCGCGGATGCTCTCCTCGTCCTCGCTGGGAGAGCCCTTGGACCTCGTGGTGGGCGATCTGTCGTTCATCTCGCTCCGGCTCGTCCTCCCCGCCGTGAAGGCGATCCTGCGCGCCGGCGGCGAGGCCGTGCTCCTCGTGAAGCCGCAGTTCGAGGTCGGCAAGGGCGAGGTGGGGAAGGGAGGCGTGGTCCGCGACGAGGTGAAGCGGCGGGCGGCGCTGGAGACCGTGAAGGCCGCGGCGCGCGGGCTCGGCTTCGAGGTGCTGGGCGAGGCCGAGTCGCCCATCGAGGGGCCGGCAGGGAATCGCGAGTGGCTGCTCGCGCTGCGGCTGCCGGGCGGCGTCCCGTAGGCGGCGTCACCTCCCCTCCGATCCGCAGCGCAGGGCGGGCCCTGCACGTCATGGAGATCGGTCCTCCGGCGGGCGCTCGAGCGGGAGCCGGGGGTCGAGTGGCACGCCGGGGAGGACGCGGGCGAGGTGCCGGACGCGGACGAGTAGCTCGCGGCCGGGGCTGGCTTTCCGCCCGCCGGAGCCGTCGAATCGGGGTACCCTGGGGCGGGAGGATCCCTCATGCTCCGCCCGGAGTCGCGTCGCGCCGCCGCCCTCGCCGCGGTCGGGCTCGCGCTCGCAGCCCCGGCGGCGGGAGCCGCGGCGGCGGCGGCCGGGCCGACCTACCCGGTGCACGTCGAGATCGCCCTCGCGAAGAAGTCCGTGGGCGCCATGTTCCACCACGGCATCGGGCCGAGCCTCTTCGCGCCTCCGAACCCGTCCTGCAGCGTATCGATCGGCGATCAGGCGCGCGCGGCCTACGCCGCCGTCGCGCGCCGCATGTTCCGCGCCGGCGGGGTCGAGCGCGCGGCCTCGCTGGAGATCGGGATCTCGGCCGCCGACCTCGATCTGGACGTCGACGGCTGGCACGCGCAGGTGGAGCACGCGCTCGTGCTGCGATCCGCCTCCGGCGTGGAGATGGGCCGCTGGTCGGTGACGGGACGCGAGCGCGTGGAGGGGCTCGGCGAGACCGCCATCCCGCGCGCGTTCCGGTCCGCGGCGGAGAAGGCCGCGAGCCGCTTCGAGGCGGCCTTCGCGGAGCCGCCCGGGGTGGCGCGCTGGCTCGCGGACAGCGGGGTGGTGCTCGCGTCCGTGCCGCGAGCGCAGCTTCCGCCGGACGTGCCGCTGGTCCAGAGCCGGCCGCCGGGGCCGCCGCGGAGCTGGGCGCTCTTCGTGGACGGCGGCGCGGGGTCGTTCATCGCGGCCCAGGTGAAGGACGGCCGAGACGAGCGAACGGCGCTCCCGGCGCTCGCGCTCCGCGTGGGAGGCGCCGCCCCGTGGGGCTTCGTCCAGCTCGCGTACGCGAGGACGACGGAGATCGTCGACAAGACGAGCCTCGAGGCGGGGCCGCTCTTCCGCATCCGCCCGGACGTCGACCTCAAGATCGGTGGAGGCGTGGCGCGGGTCAGCGCGCCGGAGGGGGCGAGGACGACGGTCGCATCCGTCCTCGCCGCGCTCAGCCTGGCGCTTCCCGTCACGAGGGGCACGCTCTGGATGCGGCTGGGCCTCGAGGCGCGCTACGACTTCGGCGCCTCGCTGATGGTCCCGAACGAGGACCTGACCGCTCGCTACGACGCCGCTCGCGGCGCCTCCGGGTGGGCCTTCATCGGCTTCGAGCTCGGCACGCCCGAGTAAACGTCGAGGCCGAGGCTCCGAGAGGCGGTTCGCGGCGGCGCTGCCTGCGATCGAGGCATGGTGCCCGCGGCTCGGAGTCGATCTCCATCGGCCGGCAGCTCGGCGTGCAGCTGCTCGCCTGCGCCGTGGCGGCGGCCTGGTCGGGCGGCGTGACGTGGGGCGCCTTCGCGCTCGCGGACGCCGTCCTCGGCGCGCGCGTCGACGACGAGCAGGAGACGATCGGCCTCGACCTCGCGAACCACGAGGAGCGGGGGTACGACCTGGGGTGAGCCCGGCACGGGATCGGAGCGGCCGCTCGCGGTTCGGCCTCCTCGCGCCTCCTGCCCGACGCCTCCGGCGCTCACCGCGGAGCGATGTCGATCCCCGCGGCCGCCGCAGCGCCGGCCATGTCCACGAGGACCATCTGCGGAGCCGCGGTCACGGGCCGGCCCGCGAAGAGACGCAGCACCATGGTCGTCGCCAGCGCGGCGACCGCGGCGGACCCCACCGAGATGTGGGGCGCCGGGCAGGGGCGACCGTCCTCCATGATCGTCAGGGCGCGGGCCATCGCCTCGACGACGTCGCGGTCGAGCTGGTCGGCGAGGCGCTGGAGGACGAGCGCGAACCGTTCCGTGTAGGAGTAGGCACCCACCGGCCCATGCTCGGGGAGGCCGAACAGCTGCCGGAACGTGCACGGGCCGTCCGGCGGGAAGTAGACGGCGGCCGCCCCGTACCCGACGGACACCGCGCTCACCGCCGGCTTTCCCGCGGAGCGCGCGGCGTCGTGCAGCGCCACGATGCCCGCCAGGTCGAGGAAGTCGATGGTGTCGACGACGAGGTCGGCGTCGGCGACCAGCGCGCCGGCGTTCTTCGCGTCGACCCAGGCGTCGTGGACGACGAGGCTCGCCTCTGGGTGGATGGCGCGCAGCCGCTCGGCCAGCGACTCCACCTTCGAGCGCCCCACGTCCCGGGCGACGAAGTCCTGACGGTTCAGGTTGTGGAGCGCGACCTCGTCACCGTCGACGAGCGTCAGCCGCTCGCATCCGACGCGGACCAGGGACTCGGCGATGGCGCTGCCGATGCCGCACCCGGCGATCAGGATGCGAGCCCCTCGGAGCCGCTGCTGAACGGGAGAGGGGACATAGCCGGAATTCCGCTGGACGAGCTGCTCGTAGAAGGACATGGAACCTCGAGGGGAAGGGGCCGGAGGGAGATGGCATCGCGAGCGTGACCGCGCTGGCGGACGAGGAAGCGCTGGAGGAGCCGCGTGCCCTCCAGCCTCGACGGCGGCTCCTGCAGCCACTCGTACAAGGCGGGATTGGCGACGCGAAGGCCAGCGTCCACGTCGGCGGGATCGCACCTCGCGGGTACCGTGCGGCCACCGAAGTAGTCGGTGGGCGGGCCGAGCGGTACGAACCCGAAGCCGAGCCGGTTGAGCAGGTCGAGGAAGGTCGCGTCGACGACGATGTAGCAGTGGGCCAGCCGCCGGGACTTGCACGCGCGGTAGATGAGACGGTACAGCCCCAGCTCGATATTGAAGTTCCTCGCCGGCGCCGAGACGCAGAGCCTCGAGATCTCCGCGCTATCGGCCGTCGGCGGCGGCGCGCCCACGACGGCGGGGTGATGGGTGATGGGCAGGGGTTCCAGCAGCCTCGACGCGAGGATGAGCCTCACCGTCCCGACGATGCGGCCGGTGGCGTCGAGCGCCGCGAAGTGCTCGGACCCGGCGTCGAAGTCGTCGCTCTCCTCCTGCGTCGCGTGCCGTCCGGCGGCGAGCCACCCCTTTCGCTCACAGTAAACTGAGTACCGGATCCGGCGGCACGCCCTGAGCTCCTCGTGCGTCTCCACGGCGCGAAAAGCGTACATGTTGCTCTCCTCGTGTGCCCACGAGCCGTCGCGATGTCCGGGTGCCGGAGCTCCTCGTGTAGCCAGGTTCCGGCCAGCCTAACTCGGAGTGAGAATCACGAGAAGTGACAAGCGACGGAGAATTGACGGCGGGGTGGGTCGATACGCACCGAAAATCACGCTTTACTCAGGGTCGCTGCCGGACCACCGGTCGCGCTCACCCGGGGTGCCGCTCGACCCGTCGCGAGGACCCGGTGCCATGGGCAGGACCGCCCGTGATGTGGGATGGTGCGTCGGCATGAACGACGGAGCGCCGAGGAACACGGGACGGAGCGCGCGGGCGCGGGCCGTGCGCTGGGGCCTCTGGGCGATCGCGGCGCTGTCCCTGCTCGCCCTCGTCGCCCTCTCCTATGGCTGGTACCGCCTGCGCTCGAGCCTCCCGCAGCTCGATGGCGCGCAGCCGGTTGCCCGGCTGGAGGCGCCCGTGACGGTGGAGCGCGACGCGCTCGGGGTCCCGACCGTGCGCGGCGCGAGCCGCCTCGACGTGGCGCGCGCGACGGGCTTCCTCCACGCGCAAGAGCGCTTCTTCCAGATGGACCTGCTGCGGCGGCGCGCCGCCGGCGAGCTCGCCGAGCTCTTCGGGCCGATGGCCCTGCCGGTCGATCGCAAGACGCGCCGGCACCGGTTCCGCGCCGTCGCAGCACGGGTGGTCGCCGGCGCCTCCGCGGCGGAGCAGGAGCTGCTCGAGGCCTACTCCGACGGCGTGAACGCCGGCCTCGCAGCGCTGCGCGATCGGCCGTTCGAGTACTTGCTGCTGGGCGCGACGCCGGCCGCGTGGACGCCGCAGGATTCGGTCCTGGTGATCCACGCCATGTTCATCGAGCTGAATGGCGAGGAGGACGCCTACGAGTCGGCGCTCGGTGCGCTCCGCGAGGCCGTCCCGCGACAGGTGTTCGAGCTGCTCGCGCCGGTCGGCGGGGAGTGGGACGCGCCCCTCGACGGGGCCCCCCTGCCCACGCCACCGCTGCCCGGCGCCGACGTCCTCGACTTGAGGACCCGGCCGCCCGCGGCCCCTTCGCGCGTCGCGACGGGCGGCCGCAGAGGGGCCGGCAGCAACAACTGGGCGGTGTCCGGCGCCCGGTCGGCGCACGGGGGCGCGATGCTGGCGGACGACATGCACCTCCCCCTCTCGATCCCGAACATCTGGTACCGCGCCGTGCTCCTCTGGCGAGAGGGCACGTCGGAGCGCCTCGTGGCCGGCGTGACGCTCCCCGGCGCGCCCCTCGTGGTTGCCGGCTCCACCGGCCGGATCGCGTGGGGATTCACCAACAGCGACGGCGACGTGCAGGATCTCGTCGAGATCGAGCCCGCGCCCGGGCGCCCGGACGCCTACCTCTCGCCGGGCGGCCCCCGTCCCTTCGAACGATTGGAAGAGCTGCTCCGCGTGAAGGGGGCCGCCGACGAGCGCCTCGAGGTGCTGGCCACGATCTGGGGTCCCGTCATCGACGAGGACCACCGCGGGCGGAAGCGCGCGCTGGCGTGGACCGCGCACCACGCCGCGGCCGTCAACCTCGCGCTGCAGCGGCTCGAGCAAGCCGGCACCGTGGAGGAGGCGCTGGACGTCGCGAACGCCTCGGGGATCCCGCCCCAGAACTTCGTCTGCGCGGATGCGAGCGGGCGGATCGGCTGGACGATCGCCGGCCTCCTTCCCCGCCGCAGGGGCTTCGACGGGCGGCTGCCGACGTCCTGGGCGGACGGCTCGCGCGGATGGGTCGGGTGGCGCGCGGCGCCCGAGATCCCGCGCATCGTGGACCCGCCTGCCGGCGTGCTCTGGACGGCCAATTCACGCACGGTGGATGGCGCCGGGCTCGCCGTCATCGGCGACGGCGCCTACGTCCTCGGCGCGCGCGCTCGCCAGATCCGCGACGACCTCGGCGAGGGGCGCGGGCTCTCCGAGCGCGACCTGCTCGCGATCCAGCTCGACGATCGCGCGCTGTTCCTCACCCGCTGGCAGGGACTGCTCCTGGAGGTGCTCTCCCCCGCGGCGGTCGCGGCGGACCCGCGCCGGCGCGAGGTGAGGCAACACGTGGAGCGCTGGGGGGCCCGCGCCGCGGTGGACTCCGTCGGGTACCGCCTCGTCCGCGCGTTCCGGGTCGCGGCCACCGAGCGCGTACTGGCGCCGTTCCTGCGGGAGGCCCGGCGCGTCGATCCCCGCTTCGAGGGCGGCCAGCTCGCCCAGGTCGAGGACGCCGTCTGGCGCCTCCTCCGCGAGCGACCTGCGCACCTCCTCGATCCGTCTGAAGAGAGCTGGGACAAGCTCCTCCTCGCCGCGGTCGACGACGCGCTCGCATCGCTGCCCGGAGGCGGCCGGCACCTCGCTGCGCTGCGCTGGGGTGCGCGCAACACAGCGGCGATCGGACACCCGCTCTCCTCCGCGGTGCCCGCCCTCGGCTGGCTGCTCGACATGCCCGCCGACCCGCTCCCGGGAGACGACGACATGCCGCGCGTCCAGGGTCCCGAGTTCGGCGCGTCGGAGCGGATGGTGGTCTCGCCCGGCCGCGAGCGGGAAGGCATCTTCCACATGCCCGGGGGGCAGAGCGGGCATCCGCTCTCGCCCCACTACCGCGCGGGCCACGAGGCGTGGGTCCGGGGGGAGCCCACCCCGTTCCTGCCCGGGCCCACGCAGCACGTGCTCCGCCTCGTGCCGGGCGCCTGACGACGACCCGCTCGACGCGGCAGCGCTCGATGAACGCCATGCTGCCGGGCCATTCACGCATGGCAGCGGCATCGATGCCCGAGGTTCCGGATCGGAGCCGTAGCGGGCGATGTGGGGCCGCGCTCGCCGCGGCGCACGGACATCCGCGGAATCACGATTGGGCGAGCAGCCCGCCTCGGGCCCGCCGCCGAGCTGGCGCGCCGCCGCGGTAGCACGCAAGCCTGCCGCTAACCTGCCGGAAGGCCGGGCGATTCCGTGCCGGGCGGCACCTCGGAACGTTCCGCGGCGCCCGCCCGCCCTCCCGCCCGTGTTCCTTGACCTACCCGGAACCATCTGTTACCAACGGGCCGACATTTTCGCGCCCGGATTCACCGGGTTACGAAAGTGGGCCGCGGTCGCGCCCACTTTTTCGTTTTTGGAGGGTCATCGGCGTCATGACGGGCATCGGACAGGAGTCGGTGGTGGAGCGCGCGCGCGGCGTGCTCGGCCCGGTCCTCGCCCGCGACGGGTACGAGCTCGTCGACGTCGAGTGGGTGCGGGGGGGAGGGCGCTGGACGCTGCGCGTCTTCATCGACCGCCCCGGCGGCGTGAACATCGACGACTGCCAGGTCGCGTCCCGCACCATCGACCCCATCCTCGACGTCGCGGACTTCATCGAGCCGGCCTACGATCTCGAGGTCTCCTCGCCCGGCCTCGACCGGCCGCTCCGCACCCAGGAGCACTTCGAGCGCTACAAGGGCCAGCGGGTCCACGTGAAGGCGTACGGCCCCGTCGCCGGCACGGCGGAGGGCTCGGCGCCGCGGAAGAGCTGGACCGGCACGCTGGAGGGCTTCGGGGACGGCGCCGTCGGCGTGCTCGTGGACGGCGTCCTCCACCGCATCCCGCTCGATCAGATCGCCAAGGCCCACCTCGAGTACGACCTCGACGCGGACCTGCACAGGAAGGACTGAACCATGCAGCAGAACGTCAACCTGAGCCTCATCCTCGACCAGGTCGCGAAGGACAAGGGCATCGAGCGGCCGAAGCTCGTCGAGATCCTCGAGGAGTCGATCGCCAGCGCCGCGAAGCGGCACTTCGGGCTCGAGCGCAACCTCAAGGCCCGCTACGACGAGGAGAAGGGCCAGATCGATCTCTTCCAGGTCCTCACCATCGTCCAGGATGCGACGGAGGAAGTGCCCATCCCCGACCCGGTGAACATGATCCCGGTCTCGGTCGCGCACGAGAAGGGCATCGAGGTGGAGCCGGGCGACGAGCTCGACTTCCCCATCTACTACCGGCTCGAGGACGAGGCCGAGGCGAAGGCCCAGGACGAGCAGTGGGGCGACCTCCTCAAGCTCAAGACCTTCCGGCGCTCCTTCGGCCGCATCGCCGCGCAGACGGCCAAGCAGGTGATGATCCAGGGCACGCGCAACGCCGAGCGCGAGAACGTCTACAACGAGTACAAGGACCGCAAGGGAGAGGTCATCACCGGCATCGTGCGCCGCTTCGAGCGCGGCAACGTCATCGTCGACCTGGGCCGCGCCGAGGCGGTGCTGCCGGTGCGCGAGCAGGTGCCGCGCGAGAGCTACCGCGCCGGCGACCGCATCCAGGCCTTCGTGATGGACGTGCTGCGCGAGTCGAAGGGCCCGCAGATCATCCTCTCCCGCGCCTCGGTCGACCTCCTCAAGAAGCTCTTCGAGATGGAGGTCCCCGAGATCGCCGAGGGCGTCGTGGTCATCGAGGCGGCAGCCCGCGAGCCGGGCGGCCGCGCCAAGATCGCCGTCAGCTCCCGCGACTCCGACGTGGATCCCGTGGGCGCCTGCGTCGGCATGAAGGGGAGCCGCGTGCAGGCGGTGGTGCAGGAGCTCCGCGGCGAGAAGATCGACATCGTGCCCTGGCACGAGGACCCGGCCCGCTTCGTCTGCAACGCCCTGGCCCCCGCCGAGGTGAGCCGCGTGCTCCTCGACGACCAGAACAACGCCATGGAGATCATCGTCCCCGACGACCAGCTCTCCCTGGCCATCGGCCGGCGCGGCCAGAACGTGCGCCTGGCCTCCCAGCTCACCGGCTGGAAGCTCGACATCAACTCCGAGACGCGCGTGCGCGAGATGCACGAGTTCGCCAAGGAGAGCTTCGAGGCCATCGGCGTGCCGGAGCAGACGCAGGAGATGCTCTACGCCCACGGCTTCCGCAAGGCGCAAGACGTGGCCAACGCGGCCGTCGAGATGCTGACGCAGTTCCCCGGGTTCACGGCCGACATGATCCCGGACCTGCAGAAGCGGGCCCGCGAGCAGGCCATCGTCGACGCCGAGAAGGAGATGCAGCTCGAGGCGGAG
>DATDDC010000148.1:0-3219 GCA_036523995.1 Anaeromyxobacter sp. | reverse complement strand
CGGTCGCGGTCGTGGTCGTGGTCGTGGTCGCGGTCGGGTCGGGGTCGAGTTCGAGCTCGGCGTCGGCGTGGCGGGCGTGGTCGGCGTCGCGGTCGCGGTCGGGCTCGAGTTCGCGGTCGCCTTCGCGGTCGACGCCGGCCCGCACGCTCTCCGTTACGACCGGCCCCCGCCCCCTCCGCGCCGCCTCGCCCTCACACTCCCGCGTACCACTCGTACCCCTTGTCTTCCCAGTAGCCTCCGCTCCGCACCGGGAGGAAGCTCACCTCGGTGAGGTACTTCACCATCTTGTAGCCGAGCTTCACCGCGGAGTAGAGGCGCAAGGGCGCGCCGTGCTCCATGAGGAGCGGCTCGCCATTCATCGCGTAGGCGAGGATCGTCTGCGGGTGGAGCGCGCTCTCCAGGTCCCACGACGAGAAGTAGCCGGAGTCGAAGGAGCGGAACTCCACGTAGCGCGCCCTCTCGTCCGCGCCGGCGAGCCGGGCGATCTCCGAGAGCCGGACGCCGTCCCAGGAGGCCACCGCCGTCCAGCCCTCCACGCAGTGGTGCCGGACGCGCGTGCGCGTCCTGGGGAGCTTCTGCAGATCCTCGAGCGAGAGGGTGAGGGGGCGCGCCACGAGCCCCTGGACCGAGAGCGCCCAGCCGGCGGGCGCCACCGGGAACTCCTTCGAGATCTTGTAGGCGGGAAATTCGTCGAGGTCGGTCTCCTCGTCCTCGCCCAGCTCCGGCGCGAGCCGGCTCGGGTCGAAGAGGGCGCGCTGGAACCTCTCGTTCACGCGCTCCATGAGGCCGAGGAATCCCGTCTGCGGCCGGCTCGAGTCGCAGGCGATCCCTCCGAGCGCGACGAGGCCGGCCGAGCGCACGCCCTGGACGAGGAAGCGCCGCCGCGTCGATCCGTTCACGATGCCTCCTCCGGCCGCTGCTCGCGGCCGACGGTCATGTCCGCGAGCGTCCGCGGGTGGAGCAGCACCTGCACGACGTGGATCACCGTGAAGAGCGCGAGGCCGGCGAGCACGAGGAGGTGGATGGCGCGGGCCGCGTCGTAACCGCCCAGGAGCGCGGTGAGGCGGGGAAGCTGGACCGGCTCGAACAGGGCCAGGCCCGAGAGCACGAGGAGCGGGGCCGTGGCGAGGACGCCCGTGTACGTGAGCCGCTGCATCCCGTTGTAGAGGCCCACGGGCGGAGGCGCCTCCCTGCGGAGCCGCAGGTCGTGCAGGAGGGTGCCCCACGCGTTCCGGGCGTCCCGGCGCGGGAAGAAGAGCCGCCGGCGCCACTCGCCGCTCGCGAAGAGATAGGCCACGTACACCGCCGCGTTCGCAGCGAAGAGCCAGGCGAAGGCGAAGTGCCAGTGGCGGGCTCCGGCGAGCCATCCACCCACGGTGAGCGCGCCGGGCGGCGCCGCCCCCTGGAGCGGATACCAGGCGTACTGGCCGCCGTGTGGCCCGAGGAACGGGTAGGCGGCGAGGATGCGGAGGCCGCTCCCCGCCATGATGGCGAAGAGGACGAGGTTCGCCCAGTGCGTCGCTCGGATGATCCAGGGCTGTGCGGGGCGGGGCATGTCCTCCTCGTGGCCGGCGGCCGGCGGGATCCAGTACGAAGATCTGTCCGGGCCGTTACACGCGGGCCCGGAACCCTCACGGGGCGGGAGGAGCCACCGCCACCGCGCGGCAAGCGCGATCAGTTCCGCTCGCCGACGGGCACCGGCGGGAGGTCCTTCGACGCCATGTAGACGACGTTCCGGGTGGACTTCTTGCCGCGGTACATGGCGCGATCCGCGAAGTCGAGGATCTGCGCCTTCTGCTCCGCGTGCTCCGGGAAGCTGGCGAGCCCGATCGACGCCGTGATGCGGACGCGCGACCCCTCGCGGGAGAGGAAGCGGTGGTCCTCGATGGCCCGGCGCACGCGCTCGGCCACCTTGAGGCCGCCGCCCGAGTCGATGCCGACGAGGAGGACCACGTACTCGTCGCCGCCGTAGCGCACGACGATGTCCTCGTCGCGGACGCAGGAGCGGAGCACGCGGGCCACCTCCACGAGGAGCCTCGAGCCGGAGAGGTGCCCGTGCTGGTCGTTCACGGCCTTGAAGCGATCGAGGTCCATGAAGAGGACGGTGAACGGGCGCCCGCCCGCCACCTCGCGATCGAGGGCGAGGTGGAGGTAGCGCGTGTTGTAGAGGTGGGTGAGGTCGTCGACGTAGACGAGGTGCTCGACCTGCTTCAGGCGTCCGAGGGTCCGGAGGGCGATGCCGACATGCCGGCACAGGAACGCCGCGTTCTCGGCGAGGTCGTGCGCGAGGGGGGCCTCGACCAGCACCGCCACCGCGCCGACGAGCGTCCCCTCGTCGGTGACGGTGAGGCAGGCGGCGTGCGGCGCCCCGCGGATGCGCCCCGGGAGCGGCACGGCCGTGACCGCGGGGCCGTAGGCGTCGAGGTCCTCGAGCGCCGCGCGGCAGCCCGCGAGCAGCTCCGCGGCCTCGGCGTACTCGAGGCCGTGCGCGCCGGAGGGCACCCAGGAGCCGTCCGCCATCCGCTCGAACAGCGCGCAGCCGGGGCTGCCGCACTCCGAGGCGACGGCGGCGAGCGCCATGGGGACGAGCCGGTCCCGGTCGAGCGTGGAGGAGATGCGCTGCCCGGTCTCGAAGAGCTTGAGGTGGGAGCGGAGCGCCTGATTCTCGGCGAGGAGCGTGCGCGTGGCGAGGCAGCGCTGGACGGTGAGCTGCAGCGTCTCGGGGGTCACCGGCTTCACGAGGTAGTCCGAGGCGCCCGCCTTCATGGCGCGCACCGCGGGGTCCACCTTGTCGAGGGCGGTGATGACGATGACCCCGATGTTCGGGTCGAGCTGCTTGGCGAGGCCGAGGAGCTCGAGGCCGTCCCTCGGGCCGGGCAGGATGACGTCGGTGAGGAGCACGTCGAAGCGCTGCTCGGCGAGCATCGCCGCCGCGGAGTCCGCCCCGTCCGCCACCTCCACGTCGTAGCCGGCGGCCCGCAGGTAGTCGGAGTAGACGGTGCGCGCGAAGCGCTCGTCGTCCACGAGCAGGACCGACTGTCCCATCCCGTCCACGATATCATGGCGCCGTGGACTCCCTCGCGGCCCGGAAAGCGCTCCTCTTCTCCGCCGGAGGTGTGCGCTTCGCGCTCCGCGTGTCCCAGCTCCGGGAGATCGTCGCGGTCCTCCCGGAGGAGGGAGAGGTGCGGCCGCGCGGCGAGGCCCTTCCCACCGCCTTCG
>DATDDC010000147.1:0-3635 GCA_036523995.1 Anaeromyxobacter sp. | reverse complement strand
GAGCGCCCACGCCTTCCTGCTCGTGTCGGACTTCAACACCGGCGCGCAGCGCTTCTACGAGCGCCACGGCTACGAGCGGGTGGGCGCGCTGCCGGGCCTCGTCCTGCCCGACGTCGCCGAGGTGCTGTACTGGAAGCGGCTCCGCTGAGCCCTAGCGGTCCTTCCACTTCGTCCCGGCGAGCCACTTCCGCACCGACGGCCGGGCGAAGACGCTCCGCGCGTAGGCTGCGAGCCGCTCCGGGCAGGGGTCGCCGTTCGCCACGAGCCGCTGGAGCATGAGGGCGAGGTCCGCGTCCGCCGGCGTGAAGCTGCCGGCGACGAACGAGGCGCGCTCCGGGAGGAAGCGATCGGCGATGCGCACGAGCCGATCCGCCGCCGCCTTCCCCTCGGGCGTGAACGGCTTCGCCGCCTCGCCCTCGAAGAAGGTCGAGGTGGGCCGGTCGTGGCGGAGCGCGAGGAGGTCGCTCCGGAGGAGCGCCTGGACCATCCGCACGCGGGCCCGCTCGCGGGGATCCTGCGGGTAGAGGCGCGGGTGCGCCGGAGGCTGGAACGCCTCGTCCAGGTACTCGTCGATGGCCGAGGACTCGGCCAGCCAGAAGTCGCCGTGCCGGATGGCCGGGACGCGCCCGGTGTAGGACGGCACGGCGTAGTCGGGCTTCTCGTGCTCCCTCTTCTCGAGCGAGAGGGTCGCGTAGCGGAACGGGATCTTCTTCTCCTCGAGGGTCACGAAGACGGAGAAGACGTAGGGGCTCGAATACGTGTCGTTGCCATAGAGGACGAGGTCGTCGGGCATGCGCGTCATCTAGCGCGGCGGCGCGTCTCCGCAACGACTGGGGTGGGGGTCCCAGCGAAGCGTTATTTCACGATGTCGAGAAGCTCGACGTCGAAGGTGAGCACGGCGTTGCCGGGGACCTGAGGCGGGTGCCCCTGCTCCCCGTACGCGATGGCCGGCGGGCACACCACCTTCGCCTTGCCGCCCACCTTCATGAGCTGGAGCGCCTCGGTCCAGCACTTCACCACGCCGGTGAGCGCGAACTCCGCGGGCCCGCGGCCGGCGGAGCTGTCGAACACGTTGCCGTTCACGAGCGTGCCGGTGTAGTTCACCTTGACCTTGTCGGTGTCCTTCGGCGAGGCGCCGGTGCCCTCCTTCTCGGTGAGGACGATCGCTCCGGACGGCGTCTTCTTCGCGTTCGGGCTCTTCGCCATCTTGGCGAGGTAGGGCGGCCCCACCTGCTTCTCGTGGCTCGCGGCCTTCTCGGCGGCCTTGGGCATGCGCTCCCGCGCGAGCTCGTTCAGCGAGGCCTGGATGCTCTGATCGAACGGCATCTTGGGCGTGCCGAGGACGCCGTCGCGAATGCCCTTCACGACCTGGTCGAGCTCCGCGGGCGTGAGCGCGAAGACCTCCACGTTGCGCGCGATGGCGAGCCCGAGGCCGTACAGCGTCTTCGGGACGTCCTGCTTGGCGGGCGCCTTCTTCGCCGCGTCGGGCCTGGCGGGCTCCGCCTTCGGAGCCTCGGGCTTGGCGGCCTCGGGCTTGGGCGTGTCCTGCGCGGCGGCGGGGACCGCGAGGAGGAGGGCGAGCGAGGCGGCAAGCGGGGCGGTTCTCATGGCTGCTCCTTTGATGGACGCGGCGCGCTCGGCGCCGCCTCCGGTGCGGGTTCGTGCACGGCCGCGGACATGGCGGTCGCGCGCTCGTCGAGCTCGGCGAGCCTTCGGTGAAGGAAGCGGAAGATGGCGACGAACACGCTCGCCACCGGCACGGCCAGCAGCGCGCCGACGATCCCCCCGGTCCGCTCGCCGAGGACGAGGGCGAGCACGATGAGCACGGGGTGGATGCGGGCGGCGTCGCCCATGATCTTCGGGTTGAAGACGTACGACTCGAGGGCGTGGATGACGAGGAGCCAGGCGAGGGCGCCCGCCGCCTTGGGCACGCCGCCGGAGGTGGCGGCGAGGAGGACGATGGGGATGGAGGAGAGGATCGTCCCGAAGAGCGGCACGACGTACAGGATCGTCGCGAGCGCGCCCAGCGCGAAGGCGAAGGGGATCCTGAGGACGAGCAGCCCGATGAGCGTGAGCGTCCCGTTCACCACCATGATGGTGAGCTGGCCGCGCACGACGCCGGCGAGCCCCGCGTCGATCCCGCGCAGGAGCCGGCGGAAGTCGCTCCGCCACGCCACCGGCACGAGCGACTCCGCGAACGCCACGATGCGCGGTGCGTCCATGGAGAGGAACGCCGTGAGCATGAAGAGGAGGATGCAGAAGAAGAGGGCCTTGAACGTGCCGGTGAGGAGGACGCGCGAGAGCGCGACCACGTCGCCGACGCGCGCGCGGAGCTGCCCGGACGACTCGCGGATGACGTCGGCGATCCCGGCGACGAGATCGACGCGCAGCCGGGGGCCGGCGCGCGGCTCGCCGCCCGGGAGCACGTCCACCGGGATGCCGTACTTCTGCATGAAGCGGTCGATGGCGTGCGCCCAGGAGTTCACCTTCTCCGGCCCGAGGCCGGCCAGGAAGTCGCGCAGCTCGGTGAGGCCGCGCACCGCCTCGCGGTAGATCTGCGGCACGACCGAGACGGCGAACACGTACACGCCCGCGAAGAGGACGAGGTAGACGAGGACCACGGCGGCGACGCGCGGCACCGGCCGGCCCGCCACCTTGCGCTGCGCCAGCCGCTCGATGAGCGGGTCGATCACGTACGCCGCGAGCGCGGCGAGCACGAAGGGAAGCAGGACCTGCCAGGCGAAGAGGACGACGAGGACGACGAGCGCCCACACCAGGGCCGTGAGCGCGATGAGCTGCGCGCGCGGGCGGCGCCAGATGGGAGCGACCGGCATCGGCGGGGGAGTATCACAGAGTCGGCCCCGCCGCGCCGTTTCCGTCGCTCACTCCTCGAGGGTGGAGACGTCTCCCTCGGGCAGCCCCTGCGCCCGGGCCTTGAGGACCCTGCGCATGATCTTGCCGGAGCGGGTCTTCGGCAGGGAGTCGACGAAGCTCACCTTCTCCGGCCGCACGATGGGTCCGAGGTGCTGGGCCACGTGCGCGCGCACCTCCTCCGCGAGCTCGTCCGAGGGCTTGAAGCCCTGGCGGAGGAGGCAGTAGCAGTGGATGGCCTGCCCCTTCACCTCGTGGGGGAGGCCGATCACCGCGGCCTCGGCGATGGCGGGGTGCGCCACGAGGGCGCTCTCGATCTCGGCGGTGCCGAGCCGGTAGCCGGACACCTTGATGACGTCGTCGGTGCGGCCGATCACCCAGAAGTAGCCGTCCTTGTCGCGCTTGGCGGAGTCGCCGGCCATGTACCGGCCCGGATACTTCGACCAGTACTGCTTCACGTAGCGATCGGGATCCCGGAAGATGGTCATCGCCATCGCCGGCCACGGGTTCTCGATGACGAGGTAGCCCTCCTCGCCGTCCGGCACGGGCTTGCCGGCGTCGTCGAGGATGGTGGCCTTCTGGCCGAAGAAGGGCTTCGTCGCGGAGCCGGGCTTGAGCGGCATCGTCGGGACGGGCGTGATCATGAACATGCCCGTCTCGGTCTGCCACCAGGTGTCCATGATGGGGCAGCGGCCCTTGCCGATGACGCGGTGGTACCACTTCCACGCCTCGGGGTTGATGGGCTCGCCCACCGAGCCGAGGAG
>DATDDC010000146.1:0-7719 GCA_036523995.1 Anaeromyxobacter sp. | reverse complement strand
CGAAGTACTGCTGCGGCGTGGCGGTGCCCGGCCCGGTGCCCGGCACGGGCTCGACCCGGTAGGCCTTGGCGCGATAGGCGTCGCTGGCGGTGAGGCGGTCCGTCCAGACCACGGTCCACGTCGCCGTCGAGGACTCGCCCGCCACCGCGGCGGCGGCCTCCTCCGCCTCCACGCCGTCCTGCGGCGTCACGCGGAAGAGCGCGAGCACGTCCGTCTCGCGGGGCGCGTAGTCGGGCGCCCAGTACCCCATCTGCCTGTAGGGGATGACGCCCGCCCGCGCCTCCCCGCGCCCCGCCAGCTCCAGCCGCTTCGCCATGGGCCGACGCTACGGCGGGCCCAGCCATAAGGGCAAATCAGATGTCGTTTGCCGACCTATAAGGAGATTCGCGGGTGGGAAACGAGGCGGGCGGCGGCGGCCCCGCGGCCGGGGCGCCCCCTAGGCCCCGCCGCGCCAGCTGCGGAGGAAGCCCCGCCCGTGCTCGAGGACGAAGGCCTTGAACGCCTCGCACGCCGGGGAGAGCCGCTTGTCGACGCGGTGGACCACGTTCCACTGGCGGATGACGGGGAGCCCGGGGGCGCGCACCAGGGACAGCGCGTCGACGGACAGCTCGAGCGCGATGGTGTGCATGGAGATGAAGGCGAGGCCCAGGCCGGCCATCACCGCCTGCTTGATGGTCTCGTTGCTCGGCATCTCCAGCCCCACCTTGAGCGCCAGGCCTCGCTCGCTGAAGAAGCGCTCCAGCGCCAGGCGCGTCCCGGAGCCCGGCTCGCGCACGAGGAACGTCTCCTCGGCCAGGGTCTCGAGCGGCACGGTCCGGCGGCGCGCCAGCGCATGCCCCGCGGGAGCGATGACCACGAGCGGGTGGTCGGCGAAGGCCTGCGCCACGAGCTCGCCGTCCTCGGGCGGCCGGCCCATGAGCGCCAGGTCCACGTCGTTCGCGGTGAGCGTCCGGACCACCGCCGCGCGGTTGTCGGCCTGGAGGTGGATGCGCACGCCGGGGTGCGACTGGGCGAAGCGGGCGATGAGCCGGGGCGCGAAGTACTTCGCCGTGCTCACCACGGCGAGGCGCACCCGCCCGCCGCGCAGCCCCTTCATGGCGGCGAAGGTCTCGTCGGCGTCCTCGAGGGCGCGCAGCACCGCGCGGGCGTGCACGAGCAGCTCCTCCCCCGCGTTCGTGAGGTAGAGCCGCCGCCCCGTTCGCTCGAAGAGCGACACGCCCGCGAAGTGCTCGAGCTGCCGGATCTGCATCGACACCGCCGGCTGGGTGAGGTGCAGGTTCTGCGCGGCCGCGGAGAAGGAGAGGGCCCGCGCGGCCGCCTCGAAGATCTGCAGCTGCCGCACGGTGGCGTCCTTCATCCCGGCCATCAGCGCTCCTTCTCCCGGACAGGGAG
This sequence comes from Anaeromyxobacter sp., assembly GCA_036523995.1. Classification (GTDB taxonomy): domain Bacteria; phylum Myxococcota; class Myxococcia; order Myxococcales; family Anaeromyxobacteraceae; genus Anaeromyxobacter. The sequence goes on along the minus strand of DATDDC010000146.1, from coordinate 6,327 downwards.
GGATTCGAGGCACCCTTATAGCATGTCCGGGGGCGGCCCCGCGGGACCCGGGGCGCCGGCCTGCCCCTCGCTCAGTGGGCCGTCGGCCGGTCGCTCTTCACCTGCTGGAGCGTCTCACCCGCCTCCTCCTCGCTCTCGACGTCCGCGACGTCGGCGAGGCTGATGACGCCCTGGAGCCTGCCCTGGTCGTCGCAGACCATGATGCGCGACTTCCGCTCGTCGCGCATGAGGCGCATGGCGGTCCGCACGTCGTCGCCCGACTGGGTGGCGACCACGTCCCGCGTCATGCAGCTCGAGACCTGCTCCTCGCCGGAGCGGCCCTCGGCGAGGACCCGGATGACGAGATCGCGGTCCGTGACGGCGCCCACCGGCTCGTTCTTCTCGTTGCAGATGGGCACGAAGCCGATGTTCTCGTCCCTCATCACGCGGGCCACGTCGCGGACGGAGTCCTCCTCGCGGCAGCACCTGGCCGAGCTCATCATGTCTTCCACGCGCATGCGTTTCCTCCCGGTGACAGCATGGGAACGCACGCCGCGGCGCGCTACGCCGGCGCCCGCCCGCCCCCGCCCGCGCCGGCGGAGCCGCTAGACGGCCTCCACCTCGTCCGCCGGCTCGGTCACCGGCACGCCGGGCAAGAGGCGCTGGGGCTCCGCCACCGGCAGCGCCTGCACGTCCTTGAGCTTCCGCTCGATGACCCGGCCGCGCCTCCCGATCTCCTGCAGCGTGTTCGACGCCTCCTGGAGCTTCTTCTCGACCTTCGCCACGTAGTCGCCGACCTTGCCGAACTCGGCCTTCACCGTGCCGAGCACCTGCCACACCTCGGCCGAGCGCTTCTGGATGGCGAGCGTGCGGAAGCCCATCTGCAGGCTGTTCAGCATGGCGCTGAGCGTGGTGGGGCCCGCCACCGTCACCTTGCACTCGCGCTGGAGCCTCTCGACCAGCGCCGTGCGGCGCACCACCTCCGCGAAGAGCCCCTCGGTCGGCAGGTAGAGGATGCCGAAGTCCGTGGTGCGCGGCGGCGAGAGGTACTTGTCGCGGATGTCCTCCGCGCAGCCGCGGATCCGGGCCTCGAGCGCCCGCGAGGCGGCCTCGAGCGCCTCCGCGTCCCCCCGCTCCGAGGCCTCGACCAGCCGCTGGTAGTCCTCCAAGGGGAACTTCGCGTCGATGGGGAGGAGCACCTCCTCGCCCGCCGCGCCGTCCGGGCCGGGAAGCCTCACGGCGAACTCGACGCGCTCGCCGCTCTCCCGCCTGGGGGCTGCGTTCCGGACGTACTGCTCCGGCGCGAGCATCTGCTCGAGCAGGTTTCCGAGCTGGATCTCGCCCCAGGTGCCGCGCACCTTCACGTTCGTCAGGACCTTCTTGAGATCCCCGACGCCGCTCGCCAGGCTCCGCATCTCGCCCAGGCCGCGCGCCACCGACTCGAGCTGATCGGAGACGAGCTTGAACGACTGCCCGAGCCGCTTCTCGAGGGTGCCCTCGAGCTTCTCGTCGACCGTGCGCCGCATCTCGTCGAGGCGCTTGCCGTTGTCGTCCTGGAGCTTCGCCAGCCGCTCGTCCACGGTGGCGCGGAGCCCCTCGAGCCTCTTCTCGCTCGACTCCCCGACCTGCGCGAGCCGCTGCTCGAGCGCCTTCGCGAGCCCGTCGAGCCGCTCGCCGAAGACGCCGAGCGCCCGGAGCGTCGAGTCCGCGGCGTCCTTCTGCGCGAGGCGCACCTCCTCCCGCAGGCGCGCCGCCGTCTCGGCCGACTCGCCGCGGTTCTTGCCCAGCTCCTCGCGCACCGCGCGGTCGATGCGCTCCTGGCCCCGGTCCACCGCCTCGAGGCGATCGGAGAGCGCCGCCCGGGCCGCCGATGCGATGCGGCCGGGCAGGAGCAGCGCCAGCGCCACCCCGATGAGGAGACCCATGCTCCCGGCCACGAGAATGAGGTTCACCATGCCTCGTCACTTTAGATCGGGGGACGGACACTCCCGGCGCTTCCGCCACCGGATGGCCCACGCCATGCACCCGATCACATCGCCATGACGACGCTTCGCGTTCTCCGCCGCCCCGATGGTGTCATCGAGCTTCGCCGGCGCCGCTTCCGCGACTCCAGGTACGTGAAGGACGCGGCGCTCCTCGTGGGCCTGTGCTTCGTGTGCGTGGGCTTCATCGCCGCGCTCGCGACGATCCTCGTCGAATCGCCGATGTTGCTCGCGGCCACGGGTGCCCTCGTATTGCCCATCGTGCCGGCGGTCTTGCTCGCGCGGAGCGCAGAGCTCGCCCCCGCACCCGCCGGGTCGCGAGCGACCCGAGGCCCGGACGGCGCGGCGTAGCGGCCCGCGAGGGACGTCAGATATCCGTCGCCCCGGCGGCGCTCGCGACACGCCTGACGGAACCCAGTCCCGGGGACACGCTCAGAGAACGGGTCGTCCCCCTGCGGGCGAGCGTGAAGCGACGTGTCATCGCGTAGAATGCCTCTCGCACCTTGGACCACGCCGCGCCGATCCTCGTCGTCGATGACGACCCCGAACTGCGGGAGACGCTCGGCGAGCTTCTCGTCCAAGAGGGCTACGACACGCGCCTCGCCGAGAACGGGAAGCGGGCGCTCGAGTTCCTGCGCCACGGCGGCCGGCCCAGGCTCATCCTGCTCGACCTCATGATGCCCGAGATGAACGGCTGGCAGTTCCGCGAGGAGCAGCTCAAGGACGAGGAGCTCCGGGACATCCCGGTCGTCGTTATGACGGCGAGCCGCGGCTTCCGGAAGGACGACATCTCGGTCCAGGAGATCCTCTTCAAGCCCGTGGGGCTCGGCGAGATCATCGACGCGGTCGAGCGGAACGCGAGATGACCGCCGCGGTTCAGCTCGGCGACCGGCGCTGCTAGACTCTCCACCCATTCCGGGGGATGGAGAGGAAGGAGCGCGAGAGCCGATGAGCCGAACCGTGTCCGCCCAGGAGGCCGTCTCCGTCATCAAGTCGGGGGCGCGCGTCTTCGTGCACAGCGTGGCCGCGGCGCCGCGGCGGCTCATCGAGGCGATGACGGCGCGCTCGGGCGAGCTGCGCGTCGTCGAGATCGTCTCCCTGCACACCGAGGGCGAGGCGCCCTACGCGGCGCCGGAGATGGCGAAGAGCTTCCGCGTGAACGCGCTCTTCGTCGGCCCGAACGTCCGCCGCGCGGTCGAGGAGGGGCGCGCCGACTACGTCCCCGTCTTCCTGTCGGAGGTGCCGTCGCTCTTCCGCTCGGGGATCCTCCCGCTCGACGTGGCGCTCATCCACGTCTCGCCTCCGGACCGGCATGGCTTCTGCTCGCTCGGCGTCTCCGTGGACGTGACCAAGGCGGCCGTGCAGACCGCGCGCACCGTCGTGGCCCAGGTGAATCCGCGCATGCCGCGCTCCCACGGGGACGGCCTCATCCACGTCGACGCCATCGACTACATGGTCGAGGTGGACGAGCCCATCCACGAGGCCCCGCCGCACGAGCTGTCGGAAGAGGAGCGCGCCATCGGCCGCCACTGCGCGGAGCTCGTGGAGGACGGCGCCTGCCTCCAGATCGGCATCGGAGCCATCCCGGAGGCCACGCTCGCCGCGCTGGGCGATCACCAGCGTCTCGGCGTCCACACCGAGATGATCTCCGACGGCGTCGTGGACCTCGTCGAGAAGGGCGTCATCACCGGCGAGAACAAGCGCGAGCACCCCGGCAAGGTGGTGGCGGGCTTCGCCCTCGGCTCGAAGCGCCTCTACGACTTCCTGGACGACAATCCCCTCGTGTCCATGCTGGACATGGCCTACGTGAACGATACGGCCGTGATCCGGCGGAACCCCAAGGTCGTGGCCATCAACTCGGCCATCGAGGTCGACATCACGGGGCAGGTCTGCGCGGACTCGATCGGCGACCGGCAGTACTCCGGCGTGGGCGGCCAGATGGACTTCATCCGCGGCGCGGCGCTGTCGGAGGGCGGCAAGCCCATCATCGCGCTCCCTTCCGTGACCGCCTCCGGCGAGTCGCGCATCGTCTCCATGCTGAAGCCCGCGGCCGGCGTGGTCACGACCCGCGCCCACGTCCACTTCGTCGTCACCGAGCACGGGATCGCGGACCTGTTCGGAAAGAACCTCCGCCAGCGCGCGGCGGCGCTCATCGCCGTCGCGCACCCCGCGCACCGAGACGCCCTGGCCTCCGAGGCGCGGCGCCGCTTCGGCAGCTGGTAGCGCACGGCGGCCCGCCTCCCCCGCCGCCGCCGCGCTGCGGTACGGCAGAGGACGACCGTCTGGGATCCGCACCGCCGGTTGACGACGGTCATCGTCGTGCACAGGGTCCCCTGCGAGTTCGACTATTTCGATCTTTTGCTCCCATCGGAGGGGGCGTCCCCCATGTCCGGCTGCAGAATCGACAGGGAGACGGAGGACGGCCGCACCGTCATCCGCGTGTCGGGCGTCTTCGACTCCGCGTCCGCGTGCGAGCTCTCGGACCGGCTCGCGCACGAGCCGGGCGACGACGTGGTGCTCGACTTCAGCCTGGTGCGCGAGTTCGCCGACCTCGGCGTCGCGGCGCTGGCCCGCGGGCTCGCCGACCGCAGCCAGCACCTGAGCCTGCGCGGGCTCAGGCAGCATCAGCTCCGCATCTTCCGCTACTTCGGCGTCGACCTCGAGTCGCTCCGCACCGGGAACGCGAGCTAGCCGCCCCGCGCCACCCCCGCCTTCACGAGATCTCGCGATCGCCGCCGGCCGCGTCCTCGGCCGCCCTGCGGGCCGCGTCTTCCTCCTCCTCGGCGGGGCTCGGGCCGGCGTCGCGCTCCCGCTCCACGCCCTCCTCGTCGGTGCCGAAGTGGCCCTCGCAGTACGGCTTCCGCTCGGGCGGCAGATCGGTCCGCGGAGCCTCCGGCTTGCGGGCGAGCGCCATGGACCGGCCGACGGCGGTCGCCTTCGACCTCGTGCGCGACCGTGCGCGGAGCCGCACCTTGTCGCGTGGGGTTCGCCCGCGATCGGCGCCAGGCCCCCGGGGGGAAAGAGGCATGGACGAGCACGGGCGCATGGACGAGCAAGGGCGCCTGATCGAGGCGGGCGCTCGGCAGCCGCCGGCCGCGCGAGGCGCGTCGCTCCGGCGCATGCAGACGAAGGAGCTCGTGGCCGAGGCTGGGCGGAAGGCCAGCCTCCTCGTGAAGAAGGAGATCGAGCTCGCCAAGGCCGAGATGCGGGCGGACGTGCGCTCGGAGATCAAGATGGCGAGCGGCCTCGGCGTCGCCGGGATCTGCGCGCTCCTCGGGCTCGAGACGCTCCTCGTGGCGCTCGCCTTCGGCCTCATGGAGACCGGGGTCCTGCCGGGCTGGGCTGCGGCGCTCCTCATCGCGGCCGTGGTCCTCGCCATCGGCGCCGGGGCGGGGCTGTGGGGCTGGGCCAAGCGGGTTCGGACGCCGCTCGACACCACGCGGCGCTCCCTCAAGGAGGACGTGCGATGGGCCCGCGAACGAATGGCGTGAACGGCGAGGCCGACGTCGGGCGCATCGCGGGCGAGATCGACTCGATCCGCAGCGAGCTGGGCGGCCTCGTCGGCGAGCTGGACCGCCGGCGCCGCGAGGCCTTCGACCTCGGGCTGCAGGCCCGGCGCCATCCCATCGCGCTCGCCGTCGCGGCCACCGCCGCCGCCCTCGTGGTGGGCGGCCTCGTCGCCTTCGCCGTGCGGCAGCGGCGGGAGCGGCGGCGCCCCACCGTCCGCGCCGGCGAGGCGCGGCGCGCGCTCCAGCGCCTCCTCCATCACCCGGAGCGCATCGGCGCCCACCCGAGCATGGGCCACAAGGTCGCGACGGCCGTGCTGACGCTCGCCGCGACGGCCCTCGCGAAGCGGGTCATCGAGCAGAGGGTGCTGCCGGCGCGGCGGTAGGGTCCGCCGCGTCCTCAGTGCGCCGCCGGCGCCGTCGCGCCCCTGTCCGAGCGGTCCGCGATCTCGCGGACGCCGACGCTGTGGGCGCAGTGCGCGCAGCAGTAGGTCTTGCCGTCCGCCTCGACGCCGTGGCCGATCACGCGGCAGCCGCAGTGCGCGCAGCGCGGCGCGAGGGCCTGGATGGCGCACTCGAAGCTGTCGAACACGTGCTCCTTGCCCGCCACGGTACCTCGAACGCCTTGTCGTACTGGTTGCCGCACACCTCGCACGTGCCCGTCATCGCCGCTCCTCCCCCCCGGGCGGCTGGCCCTGCGCGCGTGCCGCCGCTCGCTCGCTCGGCAGCCGTGACGCGTGGGGCGACGAGCGCGGCGTCTACCGCACCCGGAGCGACCACCAGTTCGTGGTGGCGCGCAAGCCTGCGCGCTGACACGCCGTCCGCGCGGGCCGCGCCCGGCGCGCGGTGGCACCGGGCCG
>DATDDC010000145.1:0-2568 GCA_036523995.1 Anaeromyxobacter sp. | reverse complement strand
CCTGGGCGTGACGGCCGTCACGACCCGAAGGCGCGCTTGAAGAACGTCTTCGCCTCCGCGAACGACTTCTTGTCCACCTGTGGGTCGTAGGCGAGCGCCGCCATCCCTGCCTTGTCCGCGTCCGGGTTCGTGAAGCTGTGCTTGGCGCCGGGATAGACGATCACCTTCGCGTCCGCGCCCGCGTCCTTCATCTCCTTCTCGAAGGCCTCGACCGCCTGCTTCGGGATGTTCGGATCCGCGCCGCCGGTCTGCACGAGGATGTGCGTCTTCACCTGGCCCGGCTGCGCCGGCGGGCCCATGGGCGCGAGGCTGGCGTGGAAGGTCGCGACGGCGGTGAGCGGCTCGCCGGCCCGGGCCATGTTGAGCGCGACGCCTCCGCCGAAGCAGTAGCCCACCGCGCCGATCTTGGCGGGGTCCACCTGCGGCTGCTTCTTCAGCACGTCCATCGCGGCGTCGAAGCGCGCGCGGAGCTCCTGCGGGTCCTTCGTGGCCTCCATCATGAACGTCTTCGCGTCCTGCGGGTGCGTCGGCTCCGCGACCTTGCCCTTCCCGTACATGTCGAGCGCGAAGCCCACGTAGCCCGCCTCGGCGAGGCGGATGGCCTGGTTCCGGGCGTGCTGGTTGTGGCCCCACCATTCGTGGATGACGAGGATGCCGGGCCGCTTGCCCTTCGCCGCATCGTCCCAGGCCAGGAAGCCTTGCAGGGGGGTGTCGCCCTGCTTGTACTCGATCTCCTTCGTCTGCACCTTCGCCTCCGCGCCGGCCGCGATGGCGCAGGCGACGACGGCCGCGAGCGTCTTCGTACGCATGGGTCGTGATCTCCGGTTGGTGAACGGGCGTAGTGGCTTCGCCGGAGCCGGCCCGCAAGGCCCTCGCGGGACGCGCGATCAGATCCGCTCGAGCACGTGCCGCGTGCGCGCCTCGCGCACCGCGCCGGTGTTCACCGTCCCGGCCGGCTCGAACAGGAGGACCGAGCACTCCTCGTCCGCGACCGGCCGGTGCTCCACGCCGCGCGGCACCACCACGGCCTCCCCCTCGCCGAGCTCGACGGCCCCGTCGCGGAAGTCGATGCGCATCCGCCCGCGCAGGACGAGGAACATCTCGTCCTCGCGCTCGTGGGCGTGCCAGACGAACTCGCCCTGGAGCTTCACGACCTTGACGTGCTGCCCGTTCAGCTCGGCGACGATGCGCGGATTCCACGTGTCGTGGACGAGCGAGAGCTTCTCTGCGAGCGTGATCTTCTCCATGGCCCCGATGTAGCCCCGAGGCGCGCGAGGTGCCGCCCGGACGTCAGGCTCCCTCGCCACCCCTCGGGGACCCGCGCAGGAGCCGCACCGCCCAGAACGCGAGCGCCGCGAACAGCGCCGCGAGCGCCGCCACGAGCGCGGCGGGGTGCCGCTCGGAGAGGGGCACGTCCTTCACGGGCTCGCGGAAGCGCGCGTTCGCCGAGGCGGCGCCCAGCCGGGCCTGGAGCGGGAGGACGTCGGCCGGGATGCGGCCGAGCAGGGCCGCGAGGTCGTAGGCGGGCGCCGGCACGTCGGCGCCGACGAGGAGCGCGTGCCGCCCCGCGGCCTCGGCGCGGAAGAGGACGAGGCGAGGGCGCCACAGGGCGCGCACGGCCGTCACGCGCAGCGGAGGCGAGTCGCCGTCCTCCACGGCGATGCGGAGCCAGCGCCGGCCGTGGGTCGCCGCCGCGACCCGCAGCCCCTCCTCCGCTCCGCCGCGCGGCGCGGCGGGGAACGCGCCGGCGGGCAAGGGCGCGCGCCAGACCACGCCTCCGCCGGACGGGATCCAGTGCGCGCCGTCGGTGCTCGAGTGGAGGCGGACGCGGCGATCGAACGCGGCGTCGCCGGCGCCGAGCTCGACCGCCTCGACGGGGAGCCCCGCAGCCGCCAGGTCGACGTCGAGGAAGGTCTCGCGCCCGTCCGGCGAGCGCTTCGCCGCGGGCACGGGCAAGGCCATCGAGCCGAGCGGCACGTCGGGCGCATCGCGGAGGGCGGCCCGGGCGCCGGTGATGCGGAGCGCCGCGCCGGCGCCGTGGAGGAGCGTCACGCGCACGAAGCGCGCCTCCGAGGGCGGATGGCGCACGGACGTGTGGCGCGCCTCCGGCGCGTCGCGGATGGCCCACACGCGCTCGCCCTCGGAGAGCGTGCCGAACGTGCGCCCGTCCTCCGAGACCTCGAGGCGCACCGGGCACAGGAACTCCTCGCCCGCGAGATCCAGGCGCAGCTCGTCGTGCCGCGCCGGGCCCGAGCCGAGGTCGACGACGGCGCGCACCGTGCCGTCCGGCAGGGACACCGGATCGACGACCGTCCCCTCGATCACGCGCTCGCGCGCCGGATCGCCCGTGATGCGCAGCGCCCACGGCGCCTCCTCGCCGGCCGGACCCTCGATGCGCACGTCGGAGAGGGATCCCGCCGCCGCGCGGCTCGCCCGGAAGAGGTCGGCGTCGGCCTCGACGACGTGGAGCCCGGGCGCCTCGACGCCCTCGATGGGCCGGTAGATCCGGAACGCGGACGGGTCGAGCGCGCGCGCCGGCGCGGCGGCGCCCAGGGCGGCGAGGAGCGC
>DATDDC010000144.1:0-6290 GCA_036523995.1 Anaeromyxobacter sp. | reverse complement strand
CCGGCTCCTGCACGGGCGCCCGCTCCCCCCGCCGCGCAGGCTCCCTCCTCGCAGCCCGCGCGCACCGCCGCCGCCCCGGTCCCCGCCGCCGCCCAGCCCGTCGACCTCGAGCTGGAAGAGCCGGTCGAGGGCGCCGCCGGCGCGGACGCCCCCTTCGACATCGCCCCCGCGGACGTGGCGCCCTTCCCGCAGGGCGTGCCGCCGAGCGAGCCGATCCTCGCCACCGACCTCGCGCCGGAGCCGCTCCAGCCCTCCCGGCCGCTCACGCAGGAGGAGATCGCCATCCTCGATGCGCTCGAGCGGCTCGCCGACGGTCACCACGCCGAGCCCGACATCGTGAAGCCCGCGCAGGCCATGGCGGCGCTCGTCCGGCTCCTCCTGCGCAAGCGGATCATCGCCGAGCAGGAGTTCCTGGACGAGTTCAAGAGGAAGTAGCCGGGCGGCGTCAGTTCAGCGCGTCCGGGACGACGAGCGGGAACGGCGCGATCCGCGCCTCGAAGCTGGTGCCGTCGCCCCGCACCATCCGGTAGGTCCCGCGCATGGAGCCATGCGGCGTCTGCAGCACGCAGAAGCTCGTGTACTCGAACTTGTCGCCGGAGGCGAGGCGCGGCTGGTGCCCGACCACGCCGTCGCCGACGACCTCCTGCTGCTCGCCGTTCGCGTCCGTGATGATCCAGTGGCGGGAGACGAGCTGGGCCGCGTCGTTCCCCTCGTTGGCGATGCGGACGTGGTACGTGAAGAGCCAGCGTCCCTTCTCGGGGTCCGAGCGGTCGGCCCGGAAGCTGCTGCTCACGGTCACCCGGATCCCTTCGGTCACGGCGGAGGACACGGCGGTCCCATAACGGCCGGTCCGTCGTCATGCACGGGGCGTCCGCGCTAGACTCTCCGCCGTGGAGGAGAAGCTCGAGCGCATCCTCGCCGAGGTCCGCGAGGCCGGCGGCCAGGTCGTCGTCCTCACCGGCGCCGGCATCTCGGCCGAGAGCGGGATCCCCACCTTCCGCGGCAAGGAGGGGATCTGGGTCGTCGGCTCGCGCAACTACATGCCGCAGGAGATGGCCACGCTCGAGATGTTCGAGCGCGATCCCGCCGAGGTGTGGCGCTGGTACCTGTATCGCTTCGGCGTGTGCAAGGACGCGCTGCCCAACCCCGGCCACGCGGCGCTCGTGGGCCTCGAGGGCGCGCTCGGGGACCGCTTCACCCTCGTCACGCAGAACATCGACGGCCTTCACCGGCGCGCCGGCTCCCGGCGCGTGTACTGCATCCACGGCGACGCGGCCTACGTCCGCTGCGCCGACGGCTGCGGCATCGGCGTCGTGGACCTGCCGCCCGGGCTCGTGCCGCGCGGGAACGAGCCGCTCACCGAGGCCGAGCGGAAGGTCCTGACCTGCCCGCGCTGCGGCGCGTGGCTGCGGCCGCACGTGCTCTGGTTCGACGAGTTCTACGACGAGCCGAACTACCGGATGGACTCCGCCCTGCGCGCCGCCACGGCGGCGGACCTCCTCCTCGTCGTCGGCACGAGCGGCGCGACGAACCTCCCCATGCAGATCGGCCAGCTCGTCTTCAAGCGCGGCGCCGCCCTCGTCGACGTGAACCCCGAGGAGAACCCCTTCGCCGAGATGGCGGGCGTCTCGCGGCGCGGCTTCTTCGCGCGGGGCAGCGCCTGCGAGCGGCTGCCGGCGATCGTGGCGGCGCTCGTCGGTTGAGTTGGGGGGGGGGGAGGTCAGGTCGTGAGGACGATCTTCGCGATCTCGGGAGGCGAGCCGAGCCGGAGCGGCGGGCCCCAGTAGCCGGTGCCGCGCGACACGAAGACCTGTCCACGGCGCTCTCCCTCGACCCGGGTGTAGAGCCCCCTCAGATACGGGAAGAAGACGCCGACGATGAGGTTGAAGGGCGCGATCTGGCCGCCGTGGGTGTGCCCGGAGATCTGCAGCTCGACGCCCGCGCGCACCGCCTCGCCCACGCCGCGCGGCTGGTGGGCCAGGAGGACGAGGCCGCGATCGGGATCGCGCCCGTCGAGCGCGCGCCCCAGGTCCGGGCCGTAGCCGTTGCCGAGGCCGGCGGCGCCGTAGTCGTGGATCCCGGCGAGATCGATGGACGCGCCGGCGTCGCCGATGGCGACGCGCTCGTTCCGGAGCACGCGGATCCCGAGGCGCTCGAGCTCGGCGAGCCACGCCACCACGCCGGAGTAGTACTCGTGGTTGCCGGTGACGAAGTACACGCCGTGCCGCGCCTGCAGGCGGCCGAGGTGCGAGATGGTGGGGCCGAGCTGCGCGACGGGCCCGTCCACGAGGTCGCCGGTCACGGCGACGACGTCCGGGCGGAGCGCGTTCACCTGATCCACGACGCGCCTCACCTCGCGCTCGCCGATGGTGGGGCCCACGTGCAGGTCGGTCACCTGCGCGATGGTGAGCCCGGAGAGCCGGGGCGGGAGGCGCTCGAGCTTCACGGGCACCTCGGTCACCTCCGCCGGGCCCGTCGCGCTCCGGAAGGCATACGCCGCGGCGCCGCCCGTCGCGATCACGGCCGTGCCCGCCAACACGCGCGCCACGAAGGCGCGGCGCTCCGGGTCCGACGGCGGGTCGGGCTGGGCCCGCACCCAGTCGGCGAGCCAGGTGGCGGCCGCGCCCGCGAACCGGACCGCGTCGAGGAAGAGAACGGCCGAGAACAGGAGGAAGGCGAGCCCGAGCCAGGTGAACGCCACCACGGGGATGACCTGCGCGATGGGGCGCGGGGCGAAGCGCAGCGCCAGGATCCCGAGCGGCACGGCGAAGGCGAGGAGGACGAGACCGATCGTGACGATGCGCCGCCAGGGCTCCGGCAGCGCCGGGTCTCGGACGAGGCGCACCCACAGGTAGCCGTGAATGCCCCCCAGGATGGCGACGCTCACCGCGATGAAGGCGGCGAACGAGAGTACGGAGCGCGACACGTCCGGATCGATAACTCCGCCCCCGGGCTGCCGCCAGCGCGCTGCGGCGCCGTTAACGTTTCGAAGCAATCCGGGCGCCCGCTCGCCGGCGCGAGGAAGGTCCGCGCCCGGGCCCGCCCCCGATGCGCTCGGGGACGGACGCGGGCGCGGACGCGGCGCAGGCCGCGGGAGACGCTCACCGCCACGCGTAGTAGGCGAGCTCGTTCAGCCGGCGCTCGATCTCCGCGCGGCGGAACGCGTACCAGCGGTCGAACCTGCGCAGCCGCCACGGATTCCCGCCGAAGCGCGCGTACGCCTCGGCCCGGCGCGCGTCGAGCTCACGGAGCTCGGCGCGGAGCTCGTGGATGCGGCGCTCGCGCCAGCCGCCCTCGCGCCAGTACGGCGCGGCCGGGGCAGGGTACGCGTACGCGGGCGCGTACGCGGGCGGCGGGGCGGGCGGGACGAAGACGGCGGGGCGATGATCGCCGTCGCGGTGCTCGCAGTCGCCGTCGTGGGCGAGCGCGGCGGCGGGGATGGACGAGGTGAGCACGGCGACGACGGCGAGCTTCCTGGCAAGGGACGTCATGTTCGTTTCCTCCGGTGTGTCTTTCCCTCCACCGAAGGGACGGAGTCGCCCCGACCCCTATTCAGCTCGCGCGCCCCTTGCTCTCCGGGAGGGTGTCGAGCTTGGCGGCCACGATGAAGTCGTTCTCCGAGAGGCCACCCACGACGTGGGTCCAGAGCGTCACGTCCACGGTGTTCCAGTGGACCGTGAAGTCCGGGTGGTGCCCCTCGGACTCGGCGAGCGCGGCGAGCGCGTTCACGAACTTCATCGCTCCGACGAAGTCCTGGAACCGGTACTGCTTGTGGATGCGCGTCTTCCCTTCCCGCGCATCCCAGCCGCCGAGGGCGCGCAGGGCCTCGTCCACCTCGGCGGGCGTCTTCTTCGGCGTGCCGCCCTCGCAGGGGACGCACTTCTTCTTCGTGAAGTCCATGCGCGATCGCTGCTCGGGCGAACGGCGCGGCGCAACACCCATCGGCGGCCCGCGCGAGGGGAGGGCGCTCGCGCGGGACGCCCGGGCGCCCGTCCGCTATCCTCGCCACCCATGGAACGGCTCTTCCTGGCAGCGGCCGCGATCTCGGCGGCCATCTCGGTGGCGGCGGGCGCGTTCGGCGCGCACGCCCTCAAGGCGCGACTCACGCCGGACCTCCTCGCCGTCTTCGAGACCGGCGCCCGGTACGAGATGTACCACGCCATCGGGCTCGCCCTCGCCGCATGGGCCGCCTCGCGCTTTCCGGGCGCAGGGGCCGCCTGGGCGGGCGGCCTCTTCCTCGCGGGGACGGTGCTCTTCTCCGGCAGCCTCTACGCGCTCGCGCTCACGGGCGTCCGGGGCCTCGGTGCGGTGACCCCCTTCGGTGGCCTCGCGTTCATCGCGGGCTGGCTCGCGCTCGCGCTGTCCGCCCTTCGCGGCTAGCCTCGGCGCTCCTCGGAAGTCCTCGTCCTGGGTGATCCAGGCCCGCGCCATCGACCCCGCGGTGCTCCGGTGGACGGCGGCGCCGCTGCCCGAGCCTGCGCCGGAGTAGGGCGTCCGTCGCCCTCCGTGCGCGGATGGATCCGATGTGGGGGAGGCTCGCGTCCCACCGGAAGGAGACGAGCGGAGCCGCGTGGAAGCTGGTACCGTCTCGACTCGATGAGCCGCTTTCTCGCCATCGGCCTTCTCGCCGCCTTCACCCTCGGCGCGTGCGCGACGTCGACCCCGACGAAGTACTCGTACACGCCGAAGACGGAGGTCGTCGTGAAGGGCGGCAAGAAGAAGGACGTGCAGGCGAACTACCAGGTGAGCCCCGAGGAGAAGCAGGGCTCCGCCGGGTCCGCCGGCAGCGACCGCTAGCGAGCCGTCCCCGCCGAGCCCGTCATCCCGCCCGAGCCGGCTCGCCGCGCGCCCCGTTCGTTCCGGGCGCCGCCGGGACGCCGTCCACGAACGCCACCCGGTTCCCCAGCACAGCCGCCACGCGCGCGCCGGGCGTGAGGATGCCCACGAGGTTCAGGGGATCGGCCGCGGAGACCTCGATCCGCTCGGCGCCCTCGCGCGGAGCCCGCCGGGCGGCGCGGAGCGCGTCCACCGCCTCCGGCAAGGCGAACTGCTCGCCCGTGAAGCCGGAGACGAAGCGCCCGCCGCGGATGGCGCCGCGCGCCTCCTGGGCCCTGTAGACGCGGAGCAGGTCGCGCCAGGGCGGCGGCGCGCTCTCGCGCGCGAGGAGATCGCGGAACACGACGCCGTAGCGGCGCAGGTATCCCTGGGCGAGCTTCTCGACCACCGCGTCGTCCGGCGAGGGCGAGGCCGCCGCCGGCGTCGCCAGGGCGCCGGGGGAGCGCAGGAGCGACCAGCGCCCCCCCGCGAAGCCCGGCCGCCGCACGATCCGGCCGCGCGACGGAGGATCGATGAGCGCGCGCAGCCCGGAGAACCCGTCGCACGTGACGAGGCCCGCGGAGACGAGCTCCCAGAGCGCCTGCTCCACCTCGGCGGGGAGCCTTCCCGTCGCCTGCGCGAGATCGGGCAGGAACGAGGCGCCGCGGCGGGAGAGGACGTCCACGAGCGCCTGCGCGGACGGCCCGAGCGGAACGGGCTCGCCGCCGATCCCGGCGAGGAGCCAGGGAAGGTCCTCGCGCAGCGCGAGCGTGACCGGCGCGTTCCGGGTGGGCGCGTTCCGGCGGCGCGGCGCCTCCTCCGCGGAGGGCACCACCGCGAGCCGGCCCCAGGCCACGTCGCCGGCGAGGCACAGCTCGTCGAGGAGGCCGCGCTCGTAGTCGGCGATGCGCGCCGCGAGGATCTCGCGCTCCCATGCCCCGGCGGCGGCGTGGAAGCCCTCGAGCTGGCCCAGCACCTCGGCGAGGCCGCGCGTTCCGTGGAGGCGCGTCCCGGGCGCCACGTGCTGCCAGCGCGCGAGGAAGCGGATGAAGTCCGCCGCGGACGACGGCTCGATCTCCCGGCGCAGCCGGCCGAGCGTGAGCCGGTGGATGCGGGCGAGGACGCTGCGCTCGCACCAGTGCGGCGCCTCGTGCGACCAGGGCGCGTCCGGGAGGAAGTTCCCGCGGAGGACGACGCCCTCGGACTCGAGGCGCGCGAGCGCGGCGTCGACGCGCTCGGGTCGAAGCCCTGTGCGCTCCGCCAGCCCGGCCGCGGTGACGGGACCGACTCGCGGAATCCAGCCGCGCACGACCGCGAGCGCCGCTGCGTCCTCGTCGGGCGGGACGCGCTCGGTGGGGAGCGGCTCGAGCGGCGGGAGGAGGGTCGGATTCGCGGTCGGGTTCTCGGTCGGGTTCTCGGTCGGAGTCGGGGTCGACGTCGCGGTCGACGTCGCGGTCGAGGTCGAGGTCGGGTTC
>DATDDC010000143.1:0-17816 GCA_036523995.1 Anaeromyxobacter sp. | reverse complement strand
TCGCGGGCGGGGGCCTCCGCGCCGCGGGGGCCCTCCTCCTCGCGGGACTGCTCTTCGCGCTGTTCCTGTGGACGACCTCGACGGCGCGGTGCCCGTCGTGCGGCGCGGGCCTGCCCGCGAAGGGGGCCGCGCCGGACGCGTGTCCTCGCTGCCGGACCCCGTTCAGCCCCTAGCGCACGAACTCGACGTGCGGCGAGAGGTGCCGCGCCAGGGGCGACCGCGTGAGGAGCGCGCGGGCCTGCTCGATGCGCTGCGCGCCGAACCCGGGGACCGCCTCGTAGGCGGCGAAGATGAGCTCCCCGAGCGTCGTCACGAGACGGCGGGGGGCGGGGTGCTTCGCGTCCTTTCGACCGGCCCTCGTCTTCATCGGATCCTCCCACCGAGTTCGCCGCCGCGACCGCCGCTGGCGGCCTTCCCCCATCTCCGCTAGCAATACGCTTGCCTCTCGTCCACGGACGGGGTTACAGGGGCTTGCCCGCGGTCTCCTGGGCGAGCGCCTGTAAGCCTTTCAGCCCCCTGCTGGAAATTCATGCCGACGAAGCCTTCCCGCGACCTCCAGACCTTCCCGAACCCGAAGCCCGAGCGGCCGTTCGAGATCGCCATGGAGTGCCCCGAGTTCACGTGTGTGTGCCCCATGACGGGGCAGCCGGACTTCGCGACGATCCGGATCCGCTACGTCCCGGACCGGCTCTGCGTGGAGCTGAAGAGCCTGAAGCTCTACCTCTGGAGCTTCCGCGACGAGGGTGCCTTCCACGAGGCGGTGACGAACCGGATCTGCGACGACCTCGTGCGCCTGCTCTCTCCCCGGTTCATCGAGGTGGTCGGCGACTTCGCGGTGCGCGGGGGCATTCACACGGTCGTGACTGCGCGGCACGGGGAGAGACCGCCGGGCGTCGGGTAGCGCTCGTTCGCGGGGAGGCGCTCGAGCCCACGGCCGCGCTTCGTGATCCGCGCTCGCCCCGCTGTTCGTCACTCGCGGGGTTCCCCGCGCGGCACGGGAGCCCCATCTTGTCCGCCGGGGGGACCCGCATGCGAGAGTCGAGGCTCTCGATCGCGTACGTCCATTACGGCGTGCAGAGCGGGGTCACACCCGCCGTGGCGGGGGCCCTGCTCGACCGCGGTCACGCCGTCCGGCTCGTGGCGGCCACCGGGGAGCTCGAGCCGCGCGATCCGGCCACCCGCCGCCTCCGGCCGACGCCGGCCGTGGCGCTCCACCTCGCGATCGCCGCCGTGAAGTTCGGCCGGGGCGCCCTCGCGCACCGCTGGAACACGGGCTACGCCTTCGACCGGCACTCGCTCGGCGCCGGCGCCGCGCTCGCCGCCCTCCGCCCCGAGCCCGAGCTCGTGCTCCAGAACGGCGCGCTCTTCTCGCCCGGCCTGCCGCCGAGGTGGCCGTATGCGCTCCTTCTCGATCACACGCGGGCCCTGGCGGAGGCGAGCCCGGCCTGGTCCTGCGCCGGCCTGGGACCGCCGCTCCGGTACGGGCCGGGGTGGTTCGCCCGCGAGTCGGCGCTCTACCACGGCGCGACCGTCCTCGCCTGCTTCAGCGAGAACGTCGCGCGGTCGCTCGTGCGCGACTACGGCGTGGATCCGTCCCGGGTCGCCGTGGTGGGGGCCGGCGCCAACGCCTTCCCGGAGCGCGCGCTCCGGTGCGACGACGGCCGCACCATCCTCTTCGTGGGCAAGGACTTCGCCCGCAAGGGAGGGCCCGTCCTCCTCGACGCGTTCGCCCGCGTGCGGCGCTCGCACCCCGAGGCGCGCCTCCTCGTGGCGGGGGCGTCCGCGCCCGACCGGGGAGCGATACCGCCCCGCGTCTTCTTCCTCGGGCGGGTCTCCGTCTCGGAGGTGGCCTCGCTGCTCTCGCAGGCGACGGTGTTCGCGCTCCCCACCCTCCGCGAGCCCTTCGGCATCGCGTTCCTCGACGCCATGGCGTGCGGAGTGCCCTGCGTCGGGACGCGGATCGAGGCCGTGCCGGAGATCGTGCGCGACGGCGAGACGGGCCTCCTCGTACCCCCGGGCGATCCCGTCGCCCTGGCGCTCGCGCTGGAGAGGCTCCTCGGCGACGCCGGGCTGGCGCGCGCCATGGGCGCCCGCGGCCGCGCGCGCGTGTTCGCGAGCGGGCTGTGGAGCCATGCGGCCGCTCGGCTGGAGCGGGCCCTCGCCGGCGCGCTCGAGCGGCCGGTTCGAGCGGCCTGAAGCCGCGCGGACCCCGTGTGCGTGTCGAGGCGCGTCACCGGGACAGGGGACCCGCGCGCGCGGGGCCCCCGGAGCCGATCCGCCGGTCCTCGCCTCCGGGTTAGAATCCTCGCGGTGCCTGAACCCGCCCAGGCCGCCTCCCCGACCTTCGAGCCGCTCGCGCTCCTCGGCACCACGCTTGACGGTCGGTACGAGCTCAAAGCCCACCTCGCCACGGGGGGGATGGGCGCCGTGTTCCAGGCGCGGCACGTGCACCTCCGCAAGGACTTCGCGGTGAAGGTGCTCCGTCCCGACCTCACCTCGTCCGCCGACATCGTGGAGCGCTTCCGCCGCGAGGCCGAGATCGCGAGCGCGCTCGAGCACGACAACATCGTGCGCGTCACCGACTTCGGCCGGACGAAGGACGGCCACCTCTTCCTCGCCATGGAGCTCCTCGCGGGCGAGAGCCTCTTCGAGCGGCTGCGCCGCGAGGGCTCGCTCTCTCCCGAGGAGGCCGTGCCGGTGCTGTGGCAGGTCTGCGCCGGGCTCCACGCCGCGCACGCCCTCGGCGTGGTGCACCGGGACCTGAAGCCCGAGAACGTCTTCCTGGCGCGGACCTCCTCCGGCCGCGAGGTGGCGAAGGTCCTCGACTTCGGCATCGCCAAGATCGCCGACCCCACGAGCGAGAGCGCCACGCAGGCGGGCATCGTGGTCGGCACCCCGGAGTACCTCTCGCCGGAGCAGGCGATGGGCAACGCCGTCGACGCGCGCGCCGACGTGTACGCGGTGGGGCTCATCGCGTGGCGCACGCTCGCGGGCCGCCATCCGTTCAAGGCCGACGACCCGCGCGGGCTCCTCATGATGCAGGCCACCCGGCCCGTGCCCCCGCTCACCGATCCGCGCCCGGACCTCGCCACCTATCCCGCCCTCGTCGCCGCGGTGGCGAAGGCGTGCGCGAAGGAGCCGGCGGCGCGCCACCAGACCGCCGCGTCGCTCGGCGAGGACCTGGCCGCTGCGCTCGGCCCCGCCTTCATGATGCCGCCGGGCGCCACGCCGGCGCCCTCCATCACGCTCTCGCCGATCCCCATCGAGCGTCACCGCCCGGAGCGGGGACCGGCGCCCCCGGGCGCGGGGCGGGCGGGGGCCACGGTGGAGGTGGAGCCGCAGCTCCCCGTCTCGCGTTCGGTGGCCCGGGCGCTCGCGCTCGCCCGCGCCCGCCTCACCGCGGTCCGCACGGCGCGCGCCGTGCGGGACCGAGCCGCCGCCATCCTCTCGAGCGGCATCCGGCTCGTGCGCGCGAAGCCGGCCATCGCGGCCGCCGTCGCCGTGGCGTTCATCGCCGCCGTCTCCGGCGCCTCCTTCTCGGCCTGGCGGCGAGGGCGCACCGTCGCCGAGGTGCGTTCCCTCCTCGCGGAGAACCGGGCCCAGGATGCGCGCGTCCTCGTCGAGTCCGCCCTCGGGACCCGCCCCGACGATCCCGAGCTCCTCCTGCTCCGCGCCCGCGCCCTCTGCCGCGTCCCGGGAGCGGTCGGGGACGGCATCGAGGCCTACGCCGCGGCCCGGAAGGCGGGGCCCCTCGACGACGCCGCGCACGAGGACCTCGTCTCGGCGCTCGGCCGGGAGCGGACGCTCGCCGATCGCGCGGCGCACGTGCTCCTCGAGGAGGGCCAGCCCGCCCTCCCCGCCATCCTGCGCGCGGCGGCCGCGGCCCCCGGCGCCCATCGCCTGCGGGCCCTCGCGCTCGCGCGGGACCTCGGCGCCGAGGATCGCGTGGACCGCGTCCAGGCCTACGGAGAGCTCCTCGCCGATGGAGACTGCGAGGTCCGCCGGTCCGCGGCCCGCAGGCTCGGCGAGATCGGCGACCCCGCGGCGCTGCCGCGGCTCCGCCGCGCCGCGCAGGCCAGGACCGAGACGAAGGGCTTCTTCGGCAACGTCAAGACCTCGGCGGCGTGCGGCGCGCCCGAGGCGGACGCGGCCGTCCGCCGCATCGAAGCCTCGCGGCCGAGGTAGGTCTCCCTCAGCGCGCCGGCCCCGCCCCTCCGGCGCGCCGCGCGGCGAGGAGGCGCTCGATGCGATCGGCGATGCGGCGCCTCCCGGCGTAGAGCTCCTCCGCGGTGGTGGCGGAGGCGTTCGGGGCGGAGGGGAACACCCGGCGCGCCTCCTCCTCGGCGGCGCGCCGGTCGCCGGAGAGCGTCGCGAGCAGGTGGAGGTACTCGTAGTCCTCCATCCCCTCGCGGACGAGCTTCAGGCGGATCGTCTCCACCGGCACCTGCGAGGTGCCGCCGATCGCGTCGGGTCGGCCGGGGTAGAAGAGCGTGCCGTCGCCCTGGCCGCCGAAGCCGCACAGGCCGTTCCTGCTCCAGGCGGAGTCGAGCCGCGCCACCGTGTCGTAGTAGAGCTCGCCCGAGACGCCGTCCTCGAAGGAGAGCCACTCCATGGCGCGCGCCAGGATCGCCGGGGCGTCGATGGCGTACGAGGGATAGCCGCGCGCCGCGTCGCGCTCCTGCTCCTCGCCGCACGAGCCCGCCCCGTGGCAGCCGTGCGACACGCACGACTGGTACCACCACAGCTCCTTGCCCGGCCGCGAGAGGAAGGCGCCCCAGCGCGCGAGCTCGCTCTTCCCGCCGGGCGGATGGACCTGGTTCACGAGGGGGCAGGCGATGTCGACGTCGTCCTGCCAGCCGCAGGAGAGGAGCCGGTCGAGATCGGTCGTGACGAGGGTGCGGACGCCGGCGGCGTGGGCGATCCGCGCCCGCGCCGCCACCTCCGGGACGCAGGCGTGCGGCTCGTCGTAGGCGTAGTCGAAGAGGCGGTCGGCCCAGCCGCGCTCGCGGAAGTGCGCCCGCGCCAGCTCGGTGCGGGACCGCTCCCAGCCGGGGTCGGCGCGCCTGCGGTAGCTCGCGCGGAAAGAGGTGAGGCGCGCGCCGGGGAGGATCGTCCGCGCCTTCCCGTCGAGGAACGGCGCGAGCGCCTCGTCGAAGTCGCGCCAGGGCGGTCCGCTCGGCAGGGCGTAGTACGGCGTCATGAGCGTCACGCGGTGATCGAGCGCGGCGCGCACGTACTTCTCGACGAGCGGCGCAGCCTGGGCCCCGTCGCGGCAGAACCGGCCGCCCTCGTGGGCCCGGCAGACCGCGTCGACGGAGAAGCCGAAGGCGGAGCGGAGCGTCGAGGTGGAGGGCAGGGCGAAGCCGCGCACCGTGAGCGAGACCGAGATCGCGGCGAGCCGCCTCCCTGCGCTCGAGAGCTCGACCGTTCCGCGGTAGGCGCCCGGCGGCGCGCCCTCCGGCACGTACACGTCCACCCAGATGGCGCGCACCTCGCCGGACGGCACGTCGAACGGGAACGCGTTCCGGCGCTGCCCGTCGTAGGCGTCCACGTCGGGGACGAGCGCATCGGGCCACGGGCCGCGGTCGCCCTCCACGTTCGAACGGCGCAGGACGTCGTAGAGCGCCTCCCGGTAGAGGCGCACGTTCTCCGCGCCGATCCGGGCCGCGCCGTCGGCCCTCTCGAGGGGGCTCGCGCGCGCCGCGATCGCCCTCGCGCCGCGAGCGCCGCCGCCCACGACGATCTGGTAGGGCTCGAACTCGTTCCGGGCCGCCTCGAGGGCGATGCGCGTCGCCTCCGGCACGGGCGCCCCGGGCCTCACCTTGACCGTCGCGTGCACGACGCCGGCGCGAGGCCGCTCGCCGTCCCGGCGCCGGCGGTCCTGCGGGGGCGCCGCCGGGCTGGCCGGGCACGCCCCCATCGCCAGGACCGCGAGGGCGCTGCCCCGGCACGCCCGCAGGGCTCGTGGGCTCGTCGACAGCGGCACCTCTCCGCGCCAGCCGGAACCCTCCGCCTCGGCCCCGCAAGGCGCGACGGTCGTCTCGGGGATCCGCCCCGGCGTGGCGCGGCCCCCCGTGCTCCGTCGTTCACCGGGAGGGAAGCGGAACGCCCATCGTGCTGGCCTTCGCTTCCCCTCGCCTTCCGGCATCGGAGCTTCGCGCGCGTGGCCCGCCTCTCGCACGTGCGGCTCGGCGAGCGTGGCCCCGCCGAGCGTCCGGGCCCTGGAGGGGAAGATGGCGACCGAGAGTGACGGGCTGGGGCTGCCCGGGCCGGGTGCCGCCCCGATCGCGGCTCGCCCGTTCAACCGGGCCATCCTCCATCCGCTCGCCCCGCGCGCGCCGACCCTGGCGCCGGCGCCCCCCGAGCTCCAGGTGCTGAGGAGCCGCCTGCCCGGGGCGCCCCTCATGCTGAACAACTACGCCGACAAGACGGACCTCTTCATCGACTGGATCCTCGAGACGTTCCCGCGGGGCGCGAGCTTCCTCGACGTCGGCGCGAACGACGCCACGTTCTGCCCGCAGGTGAAGAGGATCGCGGGGCGCGCGGCGCTCGTGGCGGGCGTCGATCCCGACGCGGCCAAGCTCGAGCGGAACCCCTGGGTGCAGGCGCGGTACCCGTCGACCGCGGAGGACGCGGACCTTCCTCCCGACGAGTTCGACTGCGCCTACGCGGTGTACGTGGCGGAGCACGTCCAGCACCCGGAGCGCTTCCTCCGGGCCATCCACCGCGCGCTCCGGCCCGGCGGCTCGTTCTTCTTCATCACGCCGAACGGAAGGCACTACTTCGCGCGCATCGCGAAGCTGCTCGGGCGGCTCCACCTCCAGCACACCGTCCTGCGGATGCTCATGGACGGCGTGGACCGCTACCACTACCCGGCGGTCTACCTCCTCAACCACCCGCGCCGGATCGCGCGGCTCGCCCGCGAGGTGGGATTCGCCGCGGTCGAGTTCCGCTACAGCGAGCGCCTCCGCGACTTCGCCGCGTACTTCCCGGGGCCGCTCAAGGCGCTTCCCTGGGCCTACGAGCAGGTGGTCGGGGCCCTCCGGCTCGAGGGCCACCTCGGGAACCTCATGGTGCGGCTCGTGAAGGCCGCGCCCGGGCCCTACATGAACCGCCCGTGGAGGACCGCCATGCCGCCCGCCCTCGCGAGCGGGCCCGCGGAGAGGATGGCGTAGTCCGCGGCGCAGAGCAGGTTCGCGAGCACGCGCCGGGCCAGCGGCGCGCCCTCGTATCCCTCGGGGACGACGAAGCGGTTCAGCCGCCCGAGGAGGCCGAAGGCGCGGATCTCGAGGTCGGGCACGTGCCGGCGGAGGACCGCCAGCTCCGGGTCCTCGAGCGGACGCTCGCCGGGCGTGGCGTCGAAGGGGATGGGGAGCGCCTTGCGGAGCGCGCGCAGCGCCGGGATCCGGTTCACCGGCTCCGAGAGCATGACCCGGGCGCCGGGCCGCGCGAGGACCCTGAGGCGCGCCAGCACGAGGTCGAGCTCCGGAAGGACGTGGTGCAGGAGCCCGTCGGCCCAGATGACGTCGAAGGACCGCTCCCGGAGGTCCGCCGACTCGATCGGCGCGCACACGAAGCGCGGCAGGCGGGGGAGCCCGCTCGCGCGCGCGCGCTTCTCCGCGACCTCGATGGAGCGCGGCGACAGGTCGACGCCGGTCACCTCCGCGCCCGCCAGGGCGAGCAGGATCGCGTTCTCGCCCATGCCGCAGCCCACGTCGAGGACGCGGTGTCCGGCCAGCGGGCCGAGGAGCCTGAACCGGTACTCCTTGTTGAACCAGGCGCGGGTCGATCGCGCGTAGCGGACCGCGACGCGCGGATCGATGCCGCGGATCTCGTTCGGGGCATGCGCGTCGAAGAACCCGGCCTCCTCCCGCCAGCGCGCCTGGCGCTTCGCCTCGAGAGCGGGCTTCGAAGGGTTCGGGGGGCTCGCCATGGGATGTGCTCCTCGCGCCGCGGAGGGCGCGCCGCGCGCCCGTGACGAAGCCTTCGGGCCCCCCTCGCGCCGGGCAAGCACCCGCGCGTCGCCTCGCGCCGGATGGGCGCGCTCGCCCTGCCCGAGGCGGCATCCCTCGCCGAAGCGTGATAGACGACCGGTCGCCAAGGAGGTGGACCGGATGGCTCGAAAGGACGGCATCGCGGTCGAGGCGAGCGGCTCGCCCGCGCTCGAGATCGAGGCCGACGCGCTCGCCCTCCCGGTGTTCGCGGAGGACGTGAAGGGGGCGCTCGCGGGGCGGGTGCGGGAGCTGGACCGGCTCCTCGGAGGAGCCCTCGCCACGGCCATCCGGGCCGAGCGCTTCGAGGCGAAGCCGGGCCAGGAGCTCGCCCTGTCCACGCTGGGCCGCACGCCGTTCGCCCGCGTCCACCTGCTCGGGCTCGGCCCGCGCGCGAAGGGTGGCCGCGAGCGCGGGTTCGAGCCGCTCCGCTTCGCCGTGGGGAAGGCCGCGCGCGCTGCCTCCAAGGCGGGCGCTCGCTCGCTCGCCGCCGCACTCCCGGACGGCGCGCCGGCCGATGTCGTGCCCGCCGCCCGCGCGGCGGCGGAGGGCGCCCTGCTCGGCGCGTACGACTTCGTCCGGTACAAGACCGACGGGGAGAAGCGCCCTCCCGGCCTGGCGCGCCTGCGGGTCCTCGTCCCGCCGGGGCGCGAGCGCGCCTCCGACGTCCGCGACGCGCTCGCCGTCGCCCGCGAGATCGCCCGCGCCGTGGGCTGGGCGCGCGACCTCGTCAACCTGGGACCGGCGGACTGCACGCCCCGGCTCCTCGCCGACGCGGCGAAGGCGCTGGCGCGCGAGTCGGGCCTCGCCTTCGGCGTGCGCGGCCCGAAGGAGATCGCGGCGCTCGGCATGGGCATGTTCCTGGGCGTGACGCGCGGGTCCGCGGAGGAGCCCCGCCTCGTCACCGTGAGCTACGCGCCGAAGGGCGCCGCCGCCCGGAAGAGGAAGCCCATCGTCCTCGTGGGGAAGGCCATCACCTTCGACTCGGGAGGCCTGTCCCTCAAGCCCACCGAGAGCATGGTCACCATGAACACGGACATGGCCGGCAGCGCGGCCGTCCTCGGCGCCATCTCGGTCGTCGCGACGCTCCGGCCGGACGTGCCGGTCCACGCGGTGCTGGGCGCCTGCGAGAACATGCCGGGCGGCCGCGCCTACAAGCCGTCCGACGTCCTCGTCGCGTACGACGGGCAGACCGTCGAGGTGACGAACACCGACGCCGAGGGGCGGCTCGTGCTGGGCGACGTCCTCGCCTGGGCGGCGAAGACGTACCGGCCCGCCGCCCTCGTAGACGTGGCCACGCTCACCGGCGCGTGCATGGTGGGGCTGGGGATGACCACGGCCGGCCTCCTCGGGCCGGACGGCCCCGTCGTCGACGGCCTGCTCTCCGCCGCGCAGGCCTCCGGCGAGGAGGTGTGGCGGCTCCCCCTGGTCGAGTCGCTGAAGGAGCAGATCAAGAGCGACCGGGCGGACATGAAGAACACGGGCGAGCGGTGGGGCGGCGCCATCACCGCGGCCCACTTCCTCCACGCCTTCGCGAAGGACGCCCCCTGGGCGCACCTCGACATCGCGGGGCCGTCGCACTCGCCGAAGGAGCGCGGCTACGTGGCGAAGGGCGGCACGGGTTTCGGCATCCGCACGCTCGTGGAGTTCGTGCGCGGCTGGAAGGCCTAGAGCGACCAGGCACGAAGGCCCCGGCATCTTCCGATGCGCGGGGCCCTGGGTGTCGGACGCTTCGCTCGGTCCGGCGCTAGGCCTTCTCCGCCGCCTTCTTCTCGGCCGGCGTCGCCCGCAGGATGGCGCCCACCGCGGCGCCCGCCGCCGCGCCCGCCACCGCGAAGAGCGAGCCGACCGCGGTGACGCCGAGGACCATGCCGAAGACGATGAGGGCGCGGACGCCGAAGCTCGCGGTGACCGGTGCGCCGAAGATGCCGCTCGCGAGGAGGACGCCGGCGTAGCCGCCGTAGAGGAGCGCGGGGAGGAGGGCGATGGCGAGGAAGACCGCGAGGCCGATGCCGGCTCCGACGAGTGCGGGGACCTTGTTCGTGTTCGTCATGGCGTTGCCCTTTCCTGGTTGTCGGGGCCGTCCGTCCGGCCACCCGCGAGGAGGGATTGCATCGCTTCTGCCAGCCCCGGCCGGCCGGATTCCGCGGCGTTGGCCCTCCCTCGCGTCGGGTTTCCCCGACGATGCGGCCGGTTGCGCAGACGGCGCGCGGCGGGGGGTGTGCTACCCTGCCGCGCCGTGAACGCCTTCAAGCCGCACCTCTCCGCCGTCGCGGATTACCCGTACACGAAGCACGACGCGCGGGTGAAGCTCGACCAGAACGAGAGCCCGGAGGACTTCCCGGCGGAGCTCAAGGCCCGCGCGCTCGAGCGCCTCGCGAAGCTCCCCTGGAACCGCTACCCCGAGCTCCACGCCGAGGACGTCCGCGCCGCCCTGGCGCGCCACGAGGGCTGGCCGGAGGAGGGCGTCGTCCTCTCCCCCGGCTCGAACCTGCTCGTCCTGGCGCTGGCGGAGGCCGCCGCGTCGGTCATCGACACGAAGCCCGCCTTCCCCTACTACAGGGCCGCCGCCACGGCGTCGGCGACGCCGTACCGCCCGGTGCCGCTCGGCCCCGCGTTCGAGCTTCCGCTGGCGGGCCTCCTCGCCGAGCTCGACCGCTCCCCCGGAGTCCTCTTCGTCCCGAACCCGCACGGGCCGACGGGGCGGCTCTTCGAGGCGAAGGACCTCGAGGCGCTCGCGGCGAAGGCGCGCGAGAAGGACGCGCTCCTCGTCGTGGACGAGGCCTACCACACCTTCGCCGGCTCCGACGCGCGGCCGCTCGCGCGCGCGAACCCGAACGTCGCGGTGCTGCGCACCTTCTCCAAGGCCTGGTGCATGGGCGGGATCCGGGCGGGCTACCTGCTCGCCGCGCCGGCCGTGGCCGCCGTGGCGCGGGCGCTCATCCCGCCCTTCTGCCTCCCCGCGCACACGGGCGCCATCCTGCTCACGGCGCTCGAGTCGCCGGGGTACGTCGCGCCGGTCGTGGCCCGCATCCGCGCCGAGCGGGACCGGCTCCTCGCCGGGCTCTCGCGCCACCCGCGCTGGAAGCCCTACCCCTCGTCGTCGAACTTCATCCTGGTGCGCACGCCGGATGCGGCCGCAGCCCACGCGAAGCTCCTCCAGGCGGGCGTGCTCGTCCGCCGCCAGGATCACTACGCCGGGCTCGAGGGCTGCATCCGCGTGTCGGTGGGGACGCCCGAGGAGAACGACCTCCTCCTCTCCGCCGCGCTCGACGCGCCGTGAACTCGGAGGCGAGCGCAGGGGCAGCCGGATGAGGCTGCCCCGGCCCCCCAGGGGGCCCCCAACGAGGAGCGCGGCTTCGCCGCGAGTACTGATCTCGAGCGAGCGGGGGGCCCAGGGGCGCGCAGCGCCCCGTCCGCGAATGACGGGGCGCGAGCCCTTGCGCGACAAGGTCGCCAGGCCGCGGCGAGTGTCCCCCCGCCAGGAAGACCCGCTCAGGGCAGCCGCACGAAGAGCTTCGTCCTCTCGTCGAGCGGCTCGTACGCGTCCCGCATCGACTTCGTCAGGGCCTCGCCGTGGCCGAGGGCCAGGATGCCCCCCGGCCGCAGGCTGTCGTAGAGCAGGGCGTGGACGCGCTCCTGCAAGGGCGCGTCGAAGTAGATGAGGACGTTCCGGCAGAACACGACGTCGAAGGTGCCGAGGCGGCCGGCCGCGACGAGGTCGTGCCGCCCGAAGGCGGCTCGCCGCCGCAGGAACGATCGCACCACGGCGCCCGCCCCGTCCGTCGCGTAGTACGCCGAGAAGTCGGCGCGCCCGCCGGCGCGGTAGTGGGCCGAGGTGTACTCGCGCATCCGCTCGAGCGGCAGGAGCCCGCGCTGCGCGCGAAGGAGCGACGCCGGCGAGAGATCCGTCCCGTAGAAGCGGGCGATGCCGCCGAGCCCCTCCTCCTGCAGGACGATGGCGTGGGACCACACCTCCTCGCCGGTGGCGCAGCCGGCGTGCCAGGCCCGGATGGCGCCCTCGGAGGCGAGGCGCGGGACGGCCTTCCGCCGGAAGTCCACCGCGCCGAGCTGGTAGGCGCGGCGGAGCTGCTGGTCGGAGCGGCTGAAGGCGGTGAGGAAGATGATGGGGGTCCGGCGCGAGCGCACGCGCGAGCGGACCATCTCGGCGAGCTCGAGACCGTCCATCTCCGGCATCTGGACGTCGACCAGGATCACCGCGACGTCCTGCCGCATGAGGATGCGGAGCGCCTCGACGCCCGAGCGTGCGAGGAGCAGTCGGCAGGGCAGCTCGGAGAGCAGCGCCGAGAGGGCCTTCAGGTTCTTCTCGTCGTCGTCGACGACGAGCACGTCCGGGTGGGCCTCGTCTGCGCGCTCGTCCGCGGCCGGGGCTGCGGACGCGGCCTCGCCCTCAGGGGAATCCAATCGCCACCTCCGAGCCGCGCATTCATGTGCACGACGCCCCCATGATGATGCCCCCCCGTAGGGCGCACACCCACCCGGACGCGTGTCGTGCGCCTTTGTCGGCGCTGGGAGGAGACGCTGCGTCCCGCGACCACCGGACGCCCGGATGGATCAGCTCCCGGCGAGCGCGCGGACCCCGGCCGCCGAGAGCACGGCCGCCTGCCGCGGCACGCGGGCGATATCGAATCCCGGAATGAGCTCGCGAGGAGCGGCGCGCGGGCTCGCGGCGATGCCGGAGAGCTCCGCGAGGAGCGCCACCACCGCGCAGGGATCCGCTCCCCTCTCCCGCAGGTCGCCGAGCGACGCCGCGCCGTGGCGCTTCGCGAGCCGCGCCCCGTCCTCCCCCACGACGAGCGGGACGTGCGTGAACCTCGGAGGAAGGAGGCCGAGCGCCCGGTAGAGAAGGACTTGCCTGCCGGTGGAGGGGAGGAGGTCGTCGCCGCGGACCACGTCGGTGATCTCCATGGCTGCGTCGTCCACGACCACGGCGAGCTGGTACGCGGGAACGCCGTCCGCCCGCGCCACGACGAAGTCGCCCACCGCCTCCCCGACGTCCACCTCCACCTTTCCGTGGAGACCATCCGTGAACGCGACCTTCCCTGCCGGGACGCGGAAGCGCCACGCAGGGCGGCGCGACGCGGAGCGGTGGGAAACCTCGTCGGGCGAGAGCGCCGAGCACGTCCCCGGGTACCGGGGACCCTCGTCCGCGGGCCCGTGCGGCGCCTGCGAGACCGCCGCGATCTCGGCGCGCGAGCAGAAGCACGGATAGGCGAGCCCGGCGCCGCGGAGCCGCGCGAGCGCGTCCGCGTAGCGCGGCATCCGCTCGGACTGGCGATACGGTCCGGCGGTCCCGCCCACGTCCGGGCCCTCGTCCCAGTCGAGGCCGAGCCAGCGAAGCTCCTCGAGGATTCGCGACTCCAGCCCCGGCCGAACCCGCGGGCCGTCGAGATCCTCGATGCGCAAGACGTACGATCCCCCGGCTGCTCGCGCGGCGAGCCAGGAGACGAGCGCGGTTCTCGCGTTCCCGAGATGGAGCGCACCCGTGGGCGAGGGAGCGTAGCGGCCCCGGATCACGTGCCTTCACCCCCGTTCGTAAGGCGCCGGCGCGCGGCGGTCCTGATTATCCCGGTGGCCCGGGGACGCTCAAGCGCAAAACTTGTCTTGTGGGGACGATGGATCCCGAGCACGGTGCGCGCATGCCTCGACAAGCCGGAGTCCTCCTTCCCCTCTTCTCCCTACGCTCGGCGGCGGACTGGGGCATCGGCGAGATCCCCGATCTCGTGCCCTGGGCGCGCTGGTGCGCCGCCGCCGGCTTCCAGATCGCCCAGGTCCTCCCCGTGAACGAGGCCTCGCGCGGGCAGAACAGCCCGTACGCGGCGCTGTCGGCGTTCGCCATCGACCCGGTCTACGTCGGGGTCTCCGCCATGGAGGACTTCGAGGCCGCGGGCGGCCTCGAGGCGCTGTCCCCCGAGCGCCGCGCCCTGCTCGAGAAGGTCCGGACCTCGCCGTCGGTGCGGTGGGACGACGTCCGCGCCCTGAAGGGGTGGGCCCTCGCCCTCGCCTTCGATCGCTTCGTGCGGGACGAGTGGGACCGGCGCACGGCGCGCGCCCGCGCCCTCGAGGAGTTCGCCCGCGCCGAGGCCTCCTGGCTCGGCGACTACGCGCTCTTCGTCTCGATCCACGACGACGAGGAGGGCGGCCGCGCCTGGACCGAGTGGCCGACGCCGCTCCGCGATCGCGATGCGGCGTCCCTCGCCGACGCGCGCGCCCGACTCTCGAGGCGCGTCCTCTACCACGAGTGGCTGCAGTGGCAGATCGAGGAGCAGTGGCACGCCGCGCGCGCCAGCGCGAACCGCGAAGGCGTCGAGCTCGCGGGCGACCTGCCCTTCATGGTGGCGACCGACTCCGCCGACGTCTGGGCGGTGCGGACCGATTTCCGCCTGGACGCCCGCGTCGGCGTTCCGCCGGACGCCTTCAGCGCCACCGGCCAGGACTGGGGGCTCCCCGTCTACCGCTGGGACGTGATGGAGAAGGAGGGCTTCCGCTGGCTCACCGAGCGCGGCCGCCGCATGGCGGACCTCTACGGCCTCTACCGCGTCGACCACGTGGTCGGCCTCTACCGCACCTACTACTTCCCGAACGACGGGAGCCCGCCCGCCTTCATCCCGGCCGGCGAGGAAGCCCAGACGCGGAACGGGGAGCGCGTCCTCTCCATCCTCTCCACGGGCGCGCGGGTCATCGCCGAGGACCTCGGGACCGTGCCGGACTTCGTCCGCGCCTCCCTCCCGCGCATCGGCGTCCCCGGGTACCGCGTGCTGCGATGGGAGCGGCACTGGAACGAGCCGGGACAGCCGTTCCGGGATCCCGCCTCGTGGCCCGCCCTCTCCGTCGCCACGACGGGCACGCACGACACGGACTCGCTCGCGGACTGGTGGGGCGGGATGGCGGACGAGGAGCGAGGCGCGTTCCTCGCCCTGCCCGCCCTCGCGAAGCTCCGGGAGCGGGCGCCGCCGCGCTTCGATGACGGCGTGCGAGACGCGATCCTCGAGCTCGTCTACGGGTCCGGGTCCGACCTCCTCCTCCTCCCGTTCCAGGACGCGCTCGGCATGCGCGAGCGCGTGAACGTGCCCGGCACGGTGAACGAGGAGAACTGGACCTACCGGATGCCGCGCGACCTCTCGGCGCTCCACGCCGACCGGGCCACGCGGGAGCGACTCCGCGACCTCGCGTCGCGCTCGGGGAGGGCGAAGGGCTGAGCGCCGGGCGGAGCGAGCGGGGGCTGCGAGCCCCCGGGTGAAGGCGGGCCGGGACCGGGTGTCCCCCCGCCGGGAAGTGAGGGGGCGGCGTGGGGTCGGAGAGGCAGGAAGGGAAGCGGCAGCCGGCCGAGGTTGCCGCGGGCCGAGAGACGGCGGAGAGGACCGTGCGCCCCTCCGCCGAGGAATCCGCGGCCGCCGACCTCGTCGTGGCGGAGCTCGCCTCGCTCCTCGAGCGCGAGGGGCGGGGCCGCCGCCCCAGCTCGACGTATCGGCTCCAGCTCCGCCCCGGCTTCGGCTTCGACGACGCCGCGCGAGTCGTCCCCTACCTCGCCACGCTCGGCGTCTCCGACCTCTACATCTCTCCCCCGCTCGCGGCCGCGCCGGGGTCCGTCCACGGCTACGACGTCGTCGATCACGGTCGCCTCAACCCGGAGCTCGGAGGCGAGGACGCGTTCGACCGGCTCGCCCGGGCGTGCGCGAGCCACGGCATGGGCATCCTCCTCGACTTCGTCCCGAACCACATGGGCATCGGCCCGCAGAACGACTGGTGGATGGACGTCCTCGAGAACGGCCCGTCGTCGGTCTGGGCGCCGGCGTTCGACGTGGACTGGACGCCCCTCAAGACGGAGCTCGGCTACAAGGTGCTCGTCCCCGTCCTCGGGGACCAGTTCGGGCGCGTGCTGGAGAAGGGCGAGCTCGTGCTGGCCCGCGAGGGCGGCGCGCTCGTGGTGCGCCACTTCCACTGCGTGTTTCCGGTCGCGCCGCGCTCGGTGCCGCAGGTGCTCCGCCACCGGCTCTCGGAGCTGCGCGCCGAGCTCGGGCCGGGCGACGTCCACCTCCAGGAGATCGAGTCCATCTGCGCCTCCCTCGAGAAGCTCGCGCCGCGCACGGACACCTCGCCCCAGGCGGTGGCGGATCGCGCGCGGGAGAAGGAGGTCGCGAAGCGGCGGCTCGCCGCCCTGTGCGAGGCGAGCGAGCGCGTCCGCCGCTTCGTCGACGAGAACGTGGCCATCTTCAACGGCAGGCCGGGCGATCCGCGCAGCTTCGACCTCCTGGAGCGGCTCCTCGACGCCCAGGCCTACCGCCTCGCCTTCTGGCGCGTCGCCGGGGAGGAGATCAACTACCGGCGCTTCTTCGACGTGAACGCGCTCGCGGCCATCCGCATGGAGGAGCCCTTCGTCTTCGCGGCGGCGCACCGGCTCGTGCTCTCGCTCGTCGAGAAGGGGAAGGCCACGGGGCTGCGCATCGATCATCCCGACGGGCTCTACGAGCCGGCCGCGTACTTCCGGCGGCTCCAGGCGAGCTACCTGCTCGCGCGCGCCCGCTCCCTCGCGGCGGCGCGCCGCCTGGCGCACGGCGAGGAGGTCGACGCCCTCCTCCTCCAGCGGATCTTCGCGGCGGTCGAGGCGGGGCGCCTCCCGGCGAAGCCGCTCTACGTCGTGGTCGAGAAGATCCTCGCCGCCGCGGAGAAGCTCCCGGAGGGCTGGGACGTCGACGGGACCACCGGGTACGAGCTCCTGGCCGCGGTGAACGGCCTCTTCGTCGATCCGGAGGCGGAGCGCGCCTTCGACGGCATGTGGGCGCGCATCTCCGGCCGCCGCGAGGACTTCCGCGACGTGATGGCCGAGAAGAAGCGGCTCGTCATGTCGTCGTCGATGGCGAGCGAGGTGAACATGCTCGGCCACCGGCTGAACCGCATCTCCGAGACGAACCGGCGCACCCGCGACTTCACCCTGAACGAGCTCACCCGGGCGCTCGTGGAGGTGGTGGCGCAGTTCCCGGCCTACCGCACCTACGTGAGCCCCCGGGGCGAGGTGGACGACAGGGACCGCGACCGCGTCGAGCAGGCCATCGCGCGCGCCCGCCGGCGGAGCCCGGTCGTCGATCCCTCCATCTACGACTTCATCCGGGACGTCATCCTGCAGCGCTACCCGGAGGAGCTGTCCGCGGCCGAGCGGCGCGAGTGGCTCGAGTTCGGGCTGAAGCTCCAGCAGGTCACGGGGCCCGTGACCGCCAAGGCCGTGGAGGACACGGCCTTCTACACGTACTTCCGGCTCGTCTCGCTGAACGACGTCGGAGGCGAGCCGCGGCGCTTCGGGACCGGGCCCGAGGAGGTCCACGCGCTGCTGGCGGAGCGGCGCGAGCGCTACTCGGCCTCCTTGAACGCCACTTCCACCCACGACACGAAGCGCAGCGAGGACGTCCGCGTCCGCATCGACGCGCTCTCCGAGATCCCGGGCGAGTGGCGCTCCACGCTCGTGCGCTGGGCGCGCCTCAACGCGCCGCACCTCGTCCCGGAGAACGGCCACGCGGCCCCGGATCGCGTGGACGAGCTGCTCCTCTACCAGACGCTCGTGGGCGCCTTCCCCGACGGCGGCCTGCGGCCCGGCACCCCCGCGTTTTCCACGTTCGTGGCGCGCATCCAGGGTTACATGGAGAAGGCGATGCGCGAGGCGAAGCGCCACACGAGCTGGACGAGCCCGAACGAGGCCTACGAGGCCGGCGTCCGGAGCTTCGTCGAGCGCATCCTCTCCTCCGGCGAGTTCCTCTCGGAGCTGCGCGACCTCGCGGGACGCACCTCGCACGCGGGGAGGATCTCGTCGCT
>DATDDC010000142.1:0-12114 GCA_036523995.1 Anaeromyxobacter sp. | reverse complement strand
CGGGGCGCACGCGCCGCTTCGCCCGCCCGGCCCGGGCCACCGGCCCGCCGCATCCAATCCGCTTATCGGCGCATTGAATTGCCGCGCGCATTCAAAGTCTCGATTTGCTATCAAAGCTCTCGATTTGCCCCCGCTCGTTTGCCTGCGTCATCCTGCCCTCGAACGCACGCACCTCACGCGAGCGGAGGACTCCGCATGCAAGGCACGCGAAAGGTCAGCGAGGACTGGCTGGCGCTGTGGCTGGGCCTCTTCATCTTCGTCCTCTCGCTGGGCGTGTTCGGCGGCATCGACGTCCTGGGCTGGGGCATCAAGACGAACGTCTGGATCGACCTCGCGAAGGCGCTCGCGCCGTTCTCGAAGACCTACGCGAAGATGCCGGGCGTCGCGTCGCTCCTCGCCACCTGGGCGTTCATGACGATCGTCATGGGCGTCTGCGCCCGGATCCTCGGCGCGGACGTGAAGAGGTTCCTCCTCGGCTTCACGCTCGTCTTCTGGATCAGCTACGGCTGCTGGCTCGTCGGCAACAACGCCTACATCGCCGCGACGACGCAGCCGGAGATGAAGAAGTTCGGCATCGGGTGGGCCATGAAGCTCACCGGCGAGGCCGGGTTCATCGTGGCGCTCCTCGTCGGGCTCGCCATCGGGAACTTCTTCCCCGGCTTCGCGAGCGCCTTGAAGGAGGCGACGCGCCCCGAGCTCTACATCAAGACGGCGATCGTGATCCTGGGCGGCAGCCTGGGCGTCGTGGCCGCGGAGCAGCTCGGGCTCGCCACGGCGGTGATGTTCCGCGGCCTGTGCGCGATCGTGGAGGCCTACCTCATCTACTGGGCCGTCGTGTACTTCATCTCCCGGAAGTACTTCAAGTTCAGCCGGGAGTGGGCGGCCCCGCTCGCCTCCGGCATCTCCATCTGCGGCGTCTCGGCGGCCATCGCCACGGGCGGCGCCATCCGCGCGCGGCCGGTGGTGCCCATCATGGTGTCGTCGCTCGTCGTCATCTTCGCGGTGGTGGAGCTCCTCGCGCTCCCGCTCTTCGCGCGCGACTTCCTGTACCAGGAGCCCATGGTGGCCGGCGCGTGGATGGGCCTCGCCGTGAAGACCGACGGCGCGGCCGTGGCGAGCGGCGCCATCGCGGACTCGCTCATCCGCGCGCGCGCCCTGGCCGACGGCATCCGCTACCAGCCGGACTGGATCATGGGCGCCACCGCCACGGTGAAGGTCTTCATCGACGTCTTCATCGGCGTGTGGGCCTTCATCCTCGCCATCGTCTGGGCCACCTTCATCGACCGGAAGCCCGGCGACAAGGTGAGGGCGCGCGAGATCTGGGAGCGGTGCCCCAAGTTCGTCATCGGCTACGCCGTCACCTTCGTGGTCGTCCTCCTCGTGGCGCTGCCCGCCTCGCGGCTCGTGACGAGCCTCGGCGAGCAGTCGACGAGCCTCACGAAGCAGGTGGCCGAGGCCGGGACGAGGCTCGCCGCGGCGCCGGACGAGGCGGCGGCCGCGTCCGTCCGCACCCAGCTCGCCACGGCCAAGGCGAGCCTCGACGCCCTGAAGCCCCGGCTCTCGGAGGCGAAGGACACGGTGGCGGCCGCCAAGACCGCGACCGGCGAGGGGAACGTCTTCCGCGGGCTCTTCTTCGTGATGACCTTCTTCACCATCGGTCTCGTCTCGAACTTCAAGAAGCTCTGGGCCGAGGGCATCGGCAAGCTCGCGGCCGTCTACGTCATCTCGCTGTTCGGCTTCATCATCTGGGTGGGCCTCCTCATCTCGTGGATCTTCTTCCACGGCGTGAAGCCCCCCGTCATGAGCTGACGAAAGGAGCGCGCGGACATGGCAGCGCCAGCGCAGGTGGTACCGGTCGAGCGCGACGAGGGTCAGCTCGCGAAGGAGCTGCAGCAGATGCAGTGGGAGCCGCTCCTCCCCGTGGAGAAGAAGCTCATCGGGTGGAGCATCGGGCTCGGCGTCGTGCTGCTCGGCATCCTGGTCTGGGTGAGCTACACGTTCTTCCCGGCGGGGCACTGAGCGGCGATCGCCGCGGGCGATCGCCTCACTCGTCCAGGAGGGCCGGCAGCGGCTCCTCGAAGCCCCGCGCCCGCGCGTCGAACGGCCGCGCCAGTGCGAGGAGGAGCGCGACCAGCGCTCCCAGCACGAGCGCCGCGAGCCAGAGCTCGCGCCGCCCCCGGCTGCGGGCCCGCCGGCGGCGGCTCAAGACGATGACGACGCCCCGGGCGTCGCCCACGGATCCGTCCATTCGCTCCTCCGCGCGCCGGACTCGAGCGGCCCCTCTCGGGCGGCCCCTCGCCTCGTCGAGGCGGGCGAGTCGAGGCGCGCGGTAGCCGATAGCCCGTGCCTCATCCGAAGCAAGCGCCCGGAGGGGCCTCCACCCCGGCGGCCTCTCGTGCCGCCCGATGGGCGCGCCGGCCGCGCGGACCCGCGCGGGCTAGCCCGTCGCCTTGCCGGGGCCCGTCGTGGGGGCGAGCGCCTCGGCCTCGGCGTCCGCGAAGGCCTCCACGCGGCGCTTCACGTCGGCCTCCTCGGTCATCCACATGTCGAGCCGCGCCAGGAAGCGGAGGAGCCGCCCGATGGTGGCGAGCTCGGCCTGGCCCGTGGCGCGATCGATCCCGCGCATCCAGGCGTTCATGAGCTCGCCCGTCACAGTGGCGGTGAAGCCGTGGAGGCGAAGCACCTCGGCCGCCACCTCGGCGCGGAGCCGGCGCTGCCACGGCGCGGCGCCGCCGCCGCGGAAGCGGACGCGGATGTGATTCTCGTTCTGGCTCTCGGAGAGGAAGCTGTCCACCACCACGTAGTGGTAGGCCTGGCGGCGCGGGCGGACGCGCATCGGGTCCCGCTCCAGGCCGCCGCGCGCGTTCAGGTTCAGGTAGCTGTCGCTGATGCACGCGTAGTTCGGGACGCCGAGCTCGCTCGGCCCCGTCATGGCCCGGGTCGCGGCGAGGACGGAGGGGGAGGGCTCGGGCCGCTCGGAGCGCCGCGGGTGGAAGTTCGGGTCGGCGAGGCCGCGCCACAGCCCCTGGAACGGCACGGAGGCGATCTCCTCCGGCGTCACGCTCTTCCGCGAGGCCGCCTCCGGCGCGAGCCCGCCGCCCAGGTCGAGGACGTGCACGAAGAGCGGCTCCGGGGACTCCACCCTCTTCACGCCGCCCAAGGGGGACTCGAGCAGCCGATCGCCGATGTCGAACATCGACCGGATGGCCATCTCGTGCGCGAAGCGGATGACGTCGTGCAGCGACTGGCAGGCCCACGTGCCCACGAAGGCTGTGCCGGAGAGCTTGGTGAGCTTCCCGGCGAGCAGCTCGGGCAGGCCCAGCGTCCGCCCGCCCCCGACGGCGATGGTGCGGCCGCGCAGCTCGGGCCAGAGGGCCCCGTCGAAGATGCCGCGGCTGCCCACGTCGACGCTGACGAGGCGCCCCGGCGCGAGGGCCTCGAGCGCGCCCTTCACGCCGAACAGGCTGGGGATGCGGAACTCGCGCAGGATCGAGGCGGCGTGCCCCGTGACCGTGCCCCGCTCCGCCACGATCCCGCACACGCGCGGGAGCAGGCGCACGCAGTCGGGCAGGAGCTGCGGGACCACGAGCAGGGCGCCGGCCGGCGTCTCCTCCTCCTCCCTGGGCGTGCGGGCCACGTGGACCCGCCCCACGGCGCGGCCGTGCCAGACCGGCTCCCCTCCGCGCAGGAGGAGGCGAGCGTCGCGCGGCACCTCGGCGCCGGCGCGCTCCGGCTTCTCGGTGCGGAGCGGGCGGGCCTGCAGGACGAAGAGCTTGCCATCGCCGTCGATCACCCACTCGACGTCCTGCGGCTTGCCGAAGTACCGCTCGATGGCGAGGCCCACCTCGGCGAGCTGGATCGCCTCGGCGTCCGCGATGGAGGCCTGGAGCTGCTCCGAGGCGTCGAGGGCCATCCGTGTGAGGCCGCCGCCGCGGGCCTCCACGAGGCGCGCGCGCTTTGGGGCGATGCGCCGCTCCAGGATGCGGTGCGGGGCGGCGCGGGACACGACGAACTGGTCGGCGCTGGCGATCCCGGCCGACACGTCCGGCCCGAGCCCGGCGCCGGAGGTGACGAGGAGCTCGGCGCCCCTGGGATCGTCGGGGGGCCGCGTGAAGAGCACGCCCGAGGCCCGCGCCCGCACCATGCGCTGCACGAGGACGGACATGGGCGTGTCCACGTCGGCGAGGCCCGCGGCCCGGCGGTAGAAGACGGCGCGCGGCGAGAAGCGGCTCGCCACCACGTCCCTCCACGCCTCCACCAGCCCCGAGGCCGGCACGTTGAGGAACGTCTCGAACTGGCCCGCGAACGACAGCTCGCTGCCCTCGCCGGCCGCGCTCGAGCGCACCGCCAGCCCCTCGCCCTCGGGGAAGCCGCAGCCGCGGTGCGCCTCCCGGATGGCCTCGGCCACCGGGGCCGGGACCTCGGCCGCCCGCACCAGCTCCATGGCCATCTCGCAGCGCCGCCGGAAGTCGTCGGGCGCGTCGAGCCGGGCGGGGCCGAGCAGGGTGCGGAGCTGGCTCGCCAGCCCGCCGTGCTCCAGGAGCTCGCGGTAGGCCTCGATCGTCACCGAGAACCACTCGGGGACGCGCACGCGCAGGTCGCACTCGATGCGCGCGAGGCTCACGGCCTTGTCGCCCACCTGGTCGGCGGTGTCCGTGCCGATCTCGGACATCCGCAGGGCGAGGCGCGAGGAGCGCCGCTCGGAGGCCTTCTCCATGAACTTGAAGACGTCGGCGCGCAGGGTGGCCACCACGTTGGCGAGGTCGAAGTAGCGCTGCCCGGTGAGCTCGTTCAGCACCCCCACCATGTCGGCCGTGCCGTCGAAGAGGGCGCGGATGCCCATGCGCACGCGGCTGTGGTGGAAGGAGGTCCAGGACGACTCCTCCTCCAGATCCGAGAGGTGCTCCAGCACCTCGTTGTTGAGGGCGAGCAGCGTGCGGAAGAGGCGGTACTTCGAGAGCATCCGCTCGACCTGCTCGGGAGAGCGGGGGCGCTGGCGCGAGGGGAGGACCGCCTCGTCGACGCCGCGCGCGATGCCCGTGAGCAGCACGACGGCGGGGTGCGGCCGCCGGTGGCCCCGGCTCCCCAGGAGGTCCACGCCGACGCCCGTCACCACGAGGGCCAGGACGGCGAGGAGGCCGAAGGCGGTGCTGCGCTCGTGCGCCAGCGCGAAGAGGAAGGCCGGCATGCCCACCCGCTCGAGCTGGACGCGCGCGGAGTCCTCGTGCACCACGGCGCCGCCGGCGAGCTCCAGGACGGCCACCTCGATGTCGCCCGGCGCGGCCGTGGCCGGGAGCGGGACCGCGACCTCGAAGGCGCGCCGCCCGCCCGCCGGATCGGCGAGGTGGACCGACCCCGGCGCCACCCGGTACAGGCCCTCGCTCTCCTTGAGCCGCACGAGCTGCTCGATGAGGCGGGCCTTCATGTCGGCGTCCGCGGCGTGCCCGGCCCCGCGCCTCACCTCCATGTGCGCCGCGAGGGTGTCGTAGCCGAGGCGGAGCCGCTCGCGGAGCGCGGGCGGAGCGACCGCGCCGAGCGCCGCGGAGGTGAAGAGCGCGTACAGGCCCGGCGCGTTCTCGAAGGTGACGTGCTCGACGCCGCCCCAGATGACCCCGCCGAGCTTGCCGCGCCGGTTGAAGGCGTGGTGCTCGAGCGGGCCGGTCACGCGGATGGCCACCTGCGCGTGCTCGTCGATGCTCCCGGTCACCCGGAGGGTGGCGCCGTCGTACCAGCTGCCCGCGAGCACCCGCGCCGGCTCCACCGTGGAGAACGTGTCCGGGCGCGCCGCTCCGGGGAGGAGCGCGC
This sequence comes from Anaeromyxobacter sp., assembly GCA_036523995.1. GTDB lineage: Bacteria > Myxococcota > Myxococcia > Myxococcales > Anaeromyxobacteraceae > Anaeromyxobacter. The sequence continues at coordinate 6,309 of DATDDC010000142.1, read as the reverse complement.
AGGCGAGCGCCGCGGCGACGCCCGGGAGCCTCCTCGCGCCGAGCGCGAGCCTCTGGCCGGCCGCGCGCCTCATTCCCCGGCCACGTGAGACAGGAGGATGGTGGGCGCCTGCACCAGGTCCACGCTCACCTTCGCCGCCACCGCCAGCACGATGAGGGCGAGCAGGATCTTGAGCTGATCGGCGCGCAGCCGCCGGCCCCAGCGCGCGCCGGCCACCGCCCCCGCCGTGGAGCCGATGGCGAGCAGGAAGGCGAGCACGAAGTCCACGGTGTGGTTCTGCTCGGCCTGGAGCACGGTCACGAACATGGTGGTGCACAGGATCTGGAGGAGGCTCGTGCCCACGACGACGTGCATCCGCATGCGCAGCACGTAGAGCATGAGCGGGACCATGACGAAGCCGCCCCCGACGCCCATGAGCGCCGCGAGGACGCCACCCAGGATACCCAGCACCACGGGGATGAGGAAGGAGACCTCGATCTCGGACTTGGGGAAGCGCACGCGCCCGGGGAGCGCGTCCACCCACTTGCGCCTGGGGAGGGGCTCGAACCTGCGCTCGGACATGTAGAAGCCGCGGCGCCAGGCGCGGACCGACTCGAAGAGCATGAGCGCCCCGATGGCGCCCAGCATCACGACGTAGAGGACGCGGATCACGCTGTTGACGGGGCCGAAGCGATTGAGCCAGGAGAGCAGCGCCACGCCGGCCACGCTGCCGATCACGCCGCCCGCGAAGAGCGTCAGGCCCATCTTGAAGTCCACCGTGCCGGCGCGCGAGTGCTCGAACGTGCCGGTGGTCCCGGCCGCGACGATCGCCGCCGAGCCCGAGGCCGCCGCGACCATGGGAGGGATGCCGAGGAACATGAGCAGCGGCGTGAGGAGGAAGCCGCCGCCCACGCCGAAGAGGCCCGAGAGGAGCCCCACCACGCCGCCGACGGCCACCATGAGCGGGATGCCCACGCTCGCCTGCGCGATGGGAAGGAACAGGTGCATCATGACGTGCCCGACCCCCTCGACCCTCCGGTGCCGGAGCGCCGCATCGGCTCCACGGTCGCCTCGGCGCGCTGCGGCGGCGCCCCGTCCCCCTCGCCCCTCTCCTTCTCCGCCAGGATCCGCCTCGCGGTCTCGCTCTCGCCCTCCTCGGCGAACGCGGCCGCAGCGATGGTGGTCTCGAGGCTCGCCGCCGCCGAGCGGCGCGGCCGCCGTTGCGCCGGCGCCTGGGTGCGGCACTCCGCGAACACCTGCCGCTCGCAGCGCCCGCACACCGCCTCGTCGAGCCGCTGGCGGATGCCCTCGATGGCCTGGGCCTTGCTCTCGAAGACGTTCTCCTCGCCGATCTCCTTCAGGTGCGCGCCCGTGCGCAGCGCCTCGAAGGTGCGCTCCTTCACGCCCACGAGATACAGCCCCCCGCCCATGCGGCGGCGGCGCCGCGCCTCGCGCGTCAGCATCTCGGCGCCCGCGATGTCCGCGAAGTTGATGCTGTCCGCCACCACCAGGACGTGCTTCTGCTGCGGGTTCCGCTCGTCGATCTCCTGCAGGCGCTGCTGCACGTGGTCCACCGCGCCGAAGAAAAGCGAGCCGTGCACCTCGACGATCTTGAGCTGGGAGCACTCCGGCAGCCCCGCGCCGCTCGCGAAGGCGCCGCCGGGGTCCTCGCGGTCCGGCGCCAGCGCCCGCACCAGCGGCCGCGAGGTCCGGTTGAGGTAGAGCCCGAGCGAGAGGAGGACGCCGACGTAGATGGCGAACTCGAGGTCGAGGAAGAGGGTGGAGAGGAAGGTGGCGACGAGCACCACCGTCTCGGAGCGGCTCGCCTTCACGATGGCGCGGATGTGGTGGACGTCGACGAGCCCCCAGGCCACGAGCAGGAGGATGCCGGCCATGGCCGCCACGGGGAGGTAGGCCGCCAGCGGGGCGACGAGCAGGAGGATGATCGCGAGCACGAACGACGCGAAGACCGCGGCGAGCGGGGTCCGCGCCCCGGCCTCGTAGTTGAGCCCGCTGCGGTTGAAGGAGCCGCTCGAAGCGTAGCTCGAGAAGAAGCTCCCCAGCACGTTGGCGAGCCCCTGGCCGATGAACTCCTGGCTGCCGTCGATGCGCTGCTCCGAGCGGACGGCGATGGCCCGCGCGATCGACACGGCCTCGGTGAGGGCCAGCATCGTCACCGCGAAGGCGCTGCCCGCGAGCTGCTTCCACACCGGGGCGGAGAAGATCGGGTGCGAGAGCGGCGGCAGCGCCGCCGGCAGCGCGCCCACCGTGTGGACCTGGGTGACCTCGGGGCCCACGAGCGAGTTGAGGGCGACGCCCGTGAGGCCGCCCACGATCATGGCCGCGATCATGTAGGGCAGCCGCGGGAGGTAGCGCTTCACCAGGATGCCGCTGAGCAGCGTGGCGGCGCCCACCGACGTGACCCACGGGTTCATCTCGCGCGCCCGCGAGAGGATGATCTGGACGGTCTGGTAGAAGGACGCGCCCCGGGGGACGGGGATCCCGAAGAAGTTCTTGAGCTGGCTCGTGGCGATGAGGATGCCGGCGCCCGCCGTGAAGGCGATGACCACGGTGTGCGAGATGAAGTTGACGAGGGTCCCCATGCGCGCGAGGCCCATGGCGAGCTGGATGAGGCCCACCATGAACGTGAGCGTGAGGACGAGCGAGATGTACTCGTGGCTGCCGGGCTCGGCGAGCGGGCTGATGACGCCGAAGACGACGATGGAGATGGCGGTGGTCGGGCCGGAGACGAGGTGCCAGGACGAGCCGAAGAGGGCCGCGATGATCGCCGGGATCATCGCGGAGTAGAGGCCGTACTGGGGCGGGAGGCCCGCGATGGTGGCGAAGGCCACGCCCTGCGGCAGGACGATGATCGCCCCGATGAGCCCCGCCACGGCGTCGCCGCGCAGGCTCTCCGAGGTGAGGCTCCGCCACCACTCCAAGAAGGGCAGCGCGGCGCGGATCCTGGATGCGCTTCGGTCTCTCATGGCCACCCGGCGGAAGAGTCCCGCCCGCTCGTCGTCGTCGCCATCTCCGGCCCCCTACGCCCTCGAGCGGCCGGTCATGGGCACGTCGGCCCGAGGAGCGGGCCGCGAGGCCGGCTTCGCGCGCTGGACGCGCCCGCTCGCGGCGCCTTCGTCGTCCTCGGAGGCGAGCTGCCGCGCGGTCTCGGCGTCGCCCTCCTCGGCGAAGGCCACGGCGGCGAACAGGTTCGTGAGCTTTTCGAAGATCTTCATGGCGTCCGCTCCCGGAGCGTTTCCATTCCGTGAAGTGCGAAAAGCACCGCGCGTGCCAGCTTGCCCCGGCGACGGGGCCCCGTCGTTCCGGGGAGGTGGAGGCGGTCGCGCCTGCCGCCGCGGGCCCGCCGTGATGCAGGACGCAACGCGCCGCGCCCCCTCCCCTGCGGCGAGGGCGGCTCCTGCCCGTGACGACTGAGGAATTCACCGGACGCGCCCGGGCTGCGGCGCTGATTCACTTTGCAACGCGCGAACGTCCTTCGAGAGGGGCTCCGGCCGCGGCACGGGAGGCCCGCGACGGGCGGCGCTCAGGGCCGGTCGAGATAGAAGACCGGCACGGCCACCGTGCGGAAGCGCTGCCTCGGAGCGAGATCCGGCTCGACGAGGAGGAAGGCGATGCGCCGGAAGCGGCGCGTGACGGCGACCACCGCCGTCTCGGGGTCGCCCCTCGCCGCCGCGTGGACGAACGGCACCCCGCGCTCGGCCGCGCGCGCCCGGAAGGCGTCGGGCGGGAGCCACCGGCCCCTCCCGGCGGTAGCGCCGCGGAGCCGCGAGAAAAGGCGCGTCACGGCGGGCGGAACGGTGAGGGCGACGAGCCCGTATCCCATCCGCTCGGCCATGGAAAGGGCGTGCTCGACGAGCTTCGGCGAGAACCCGGGCGCGCGGCTCACGGTCAGGATGCGCTGCTCCTCGGGGGCCGTCTTCTCCCGGAAGATCTCCGAGGCGATCCCGCTCGCCGTGTCGATCTCGCCGACCTCGGCGAAGGTGATCGCCTCCATCAGGTCGTCGAGCTTGCTCTTCCGGGCCATCGTCCGAGGCGTCTCCCAGGAGGTGGGCGCCCGCAGCGCCCCCTTCGTTGCCGCGCTCCCCCCTCCCACAGCAAGAACGGGGCCGCTCTACTCACCCATGCCGTAGCGCTTCAGCTTCCGCCACAGGGACACCCTGTCGATACCCAGGATGGCGGCGGCGCGCGACCGGTTGCCGTCGACCTCCTTCAGCACCCACTTGATGTAGGCCCTCTCCTGCTCCTCCAGCGAGGGGAACCTGCCCCCCTCGCGCCGGAAGACCTCCAGGCTCGTCCGCCGCAGGTCCTCGGGGAGGTGCGACATCTCGAGGACGCCGCCCTTCGCGAGCGCCACGCCGCGCTCGATGAGGTTCTCGAGCTCGCGCACGTTCCCGGGGAAGGCGTAGCCCTGGAGGAGCCGGACGACGTCGTCCGAGATGGACTCGACCTTCTTCCCCATGCGCTGCGCGTGCTTCTTGAGGAAGAAGTGGGCGAGCATGGGAACGTCGTCGCGCCGCTGGGCGAGCGGCGGCAGCGCCAGCGTGACCACGTTGAGCCGGAAGTAGAGGTCCTGCCGGAACTGGCCGCCCTCGATGGCCTCCCGCACGTTGCGGTTCGTCGCGGCCACGAAGCGCACGTCCACGGGGATGGGCTCGGTCCCGCCCACGCGGATGAGCTCCCTCTCCTGGATCACGCGCAGGAGGCGCACCTGCATGCCGGGGCTCATCTCGGTGACCTCGTCGAGGAAGAGCGTGCCGCCCTTCGCCATCTCGATGAGCCCCTTCTTCTGGGCCACCGCGCCGGTGAAGGCGCCCTTCTCGTGGCCGAAGAGCTCGCTCGTGAGGAGCTCCTCGGTGAAGGCGCCGCAGTTGATGGCGAGGAAGGTGCCCTGGGCGCGCCGGCTGTGCCGGTGGATGAAGCGCGCGATGAGCTCCTTGCCGGTGCCCGACTCGCCCACGATGAGGATGTTGCAGTCGGTGGCGGTGACGTCGCGCGCGGTCTCGAGGACCTTCAGCATCCCGGGGTCCTGCGTCACGATGTCGACGCGGTCCTGGAGGCCGTCCACGCTCTCGCGCAGCCGGCGGTTCTCCTTCTTGAGCGCCACCTTCTCGGCGGCCTCGCCCACCACCTTGCGCACCTCGTCGAGCTTGAAGGGCTTCGCCACGTAGTGATACGCGCCGTGCTTCATCGCCTCGATGGCGGTGTCGATGGTGGCGTAGCCGGTGATGAGGATGACCTCCACGTCGGGATCGATCTCCCGCGAGCGCCGCAGGACCTCCATCCCGTCCACCTTCTCCATGCGGAGATCGGTGAGCACCACGTCGAAGCCCCGCTGGCGCAGGTGCTTGAGCGCCGCCGGGCCGCTCGATGCGGCGGTGACGTCGTACCCTTCCTTGACGAGGACGCGCTCGAGGTTCTTGAGGGCGATGGGCTCGTCGTCGACGACGAGCAGCCGCGCCTTCCCGGCGGGCCGGGGCTCGGGCTCGTCCTCGATCTGCGGCCGCTCCTCGCTCATGGCTCCCGCCGGGGCGCCTCGTCCTTCCCCGAGTCTACCGGGCGCGGCTCGCCGAGGGGCAAGGTCAAGTGGACCGCCGTGCCCTCGCCCGGCACGCTCTCGAGGCGGACCGTTCCCCCGTGCTGCTCCACGATCTGGTGGGTCAGGTAGAGCCCGAGGCCGGTCCCGTGCCCCACGTCCTTCGTCGTGAAGAACGGGTCGAACACCCGGTCGACGACCTCCTTGGACATGCCCTTGCCGCTGTCGCAGAAGACGAGCTCCACCTCGCCGCCGCGCCGCAAGCCCGAGATGCGGATGGTACCGCCCCGCCCCGTCTCCGAGAACGCGTCGACGGCGTTCGTGAGGACGTTCACGAAGGCCTGCTCGAGCCGGGTCTTCTCCGCCGGGACCTCCAGGTCGGCCGGGACGTCGACGTCCACCGCCACGTGCCGGGGGATGCGCGCGTGCACGAGGATGAGCGCCGCGCGCACCGCGGAGAGCAGGTTCGTGGCGCGCCGCTCCAGGACCGGGCCGCGCGTGAAGTCGAGGACGGTGCGGATGATGTCGGTGGCGCGATCCGTCTGGGAGACGATCTGGTCGATGAGCTCGCGCCGCTCCCGGGGATCGGCCCGCTCGTTCTCCTCCCTGAGGATCTCGGCGGAGGTGGAGACATTGGAGAGCGGGTTGTTGATCTCGTGGGCGATGCCCGCCAGCATGGTCCCCAGCGAGGCCAGCCGCTCGGACTGGATGGCCTCCTGGCGGTGCTCGAAGACCTCCCGGATCATCCGGTTGAAGGCCCGGTTCATGGAGGCGAT
>DATDDC010000141.1:0-2087 GCA_036523995.1 Anaeromyxobacter sp. | reverse complement strand
TATCTACATACGATTTGTGAGGCGGGCGAGCTTGGTGAAGTTTATACAGCCAAAGCACATGCCATCAGACGTCGCGCAGTCCCAACTTGGGGTGCCCGCGCGGCGGCGGCCAGGGCGTCCGCGCCGGCGCTCCCCCGGGCCTGGGCGAGGGCGCGGGCGAGGCTCGACCGATCGTGGACCGAGCGCGGGCCGCGCCGGTCGGCGGTGCGAGATCGGGTCGGGGGCGGGGTCGCGGTCGAGGTCGCGGTCATGGTCGCGGTCGCGGTCGCGGTCCGGGTCGAGGTCGCGGTCCGGGTCGCGGTCGGGCTCCGGGTCGAGGTCGGGGTCTGGGTCGAGGTCGGGGTCTGGGTCGAGGTGCCGGTCGGGGTCGAGGATGCGGCCGGGGTCGAGGTCGCTGCCGGGGTCCGCGTCGCGCTCCCCACCCCGCGCGCGACCACCCTCAGCTCCGTCGCCCTCCCCACGAGGACGTCGTCCCCGAGCCGCTCGCCGAACGCCTCCCTGGGCAGGTAGACCCGCCAGAGCGTTCCGCGGTTGTCCCGGTGGATCGGCTTCACGAACCGCTTCGCGACGAGCGCGTCGAGCACGCGGAGGAGGCGCCGCTCGGTGAGGCGGAGCCGGCCCTTTAGATCGCGCTTCGCGGCGCGGCACCAGTTGCGCCCCTCGCCCACCGAGAGCCGGAGGAGGTGCAGGTACGCCGCCTGCTCGAGGGCCTCGAGCGCCTCGCCCGCCCGGTCGAAGGCGTCGAGCGGCAGGGCCGCGTACGACGCCCGCACCCGCACGGCCCCGAGGAGCTCTCCCGCGAACGCCACGCGGCGCATCTCGCCCGGCGGGAGCGCCTCGGCAGCGGGGCGCTCGGCGTCGAGCGGCCGCGTGGCGAGCGCCGCGCTGCCACGGACCCCGCGATAGTACGGCGCCTTCCCCGCCACGCCCGCCTCCGGACACGACCCCGAGGGTGGAGCGTAGCCGGGCGATATCGCCCGTCAAATTTCCGGTCGGTGGGGGGATGCGGCTGCGAGCGGGGATCCGCCGCTAGATGAGCCCGCGCGACCTGCGGAGCAGCTCGATCGTCTTCTGGTACTCCACCTCCCACGCGTTCGTGCCCTCCTGCAGGTGCTTCAGGCGCGCGCGGGCCTCGCGATCGATCTCCTCGTCCACGTCGAGGTGCTTCTTGAAGATGAGGAAGACCTTCTTCCGGAGGGCGTGGTCCTCGGCGTAGACCTCCTCCACGTTCCGCGAGATGAGGAGGAACTCGATCATCTGGCCGATGACGTACTCGATCCCCTCGTCGCCCATCTTGAAGCCGCGGACGTCCGCCATCTCGCGCTTCACCTGGTTGAACCGGGAGTGATCGTAGCCGCGGCGCTCCAGCGCCTCGCGCGTGGCGGCGTTCACGCGCTCCTCGGCGGCGAGGTACTCCTTCATGATCGCCGCCATGTCCATCTCGGCATCCGCGATGCGGAGGGTCTCCACCTCGATGTCGCCGTCCTGCATGAGGGTCTGGATGACCTCGCGAGCGATCGTGGGGATGACCTTCGGGTAGAGCCGCATGGAATCCGTTCCTCGCTCACGGGCCGCGGCCCCGCTCGGGCCGTTCAGCCGCTGCGAAGACCGCGGCAGGTAAAGACCGCGGAAAAAGGTAAAGCCGTATAAACCCCTAGCGGCAGGGGTGGCAAGAAAAAACGAGCGCCGTAAGGCATGTTCCATGCCTCCGGCGCCGAGCGCATCGGCCCCCCTGGGCTCGTCCCCTCACGGGCCGGATCGAGCTCGTGGGCTGGGGACCTCGCGCGGGCAGCGCTGCCGACCCCGGCCGCGCCGCGGCCCGGAGGCGGCTTTGCCTCGCGGGGCTCCCGGAAGCCGGCGCACGCTCGCGCTCGGCTCCGCCGCGGCCGCCGACGAGGCGAGCGCGCGCCCAGTCCGGGCTCGACTCCGGGGAGCGTTGGACCCACGGTGAACGTCCTCCCGCTCCTCGCGGCCGATGCGCCGCCCCACCTCCGTCGAGAGGACGTGGGCGGTCCTCCACGAGGCCGGCCCTCCGCCCCGCGCCGCCGCGCGCGAAGCGCCTGCGGCCGCGGCGCGCACCTCGGGCC
>DATDDC010000140.1:0-2098 GCA_036523995.1 Anaeromyxobacter sp. | reverse complement strand
GCGGGGGTGCCGACCAGATGGCACGCCTCATCCAGTCGATCGTGGCGAAGCACAACCTCATGAAGCAGCCCATGGTGGTGGTCAACAAGGGCGGCGGCGCCGGCGCCGAGGGCTTCCATGGGCGCCGGAGCGGCGCGCGCGAGAGCCGGCCGCACCCGATGTGCGGGCCCCCGCCGGACGCTTGCTAGTTAGCACTCACTAACTATACTTGCCTCATGCCTGGACCCGCGCCGAGGAGGAAGCCCGCCGAGGATCGCCGCCGCGAGATCGCGGACGCCGCGCTGCGCGTAGTCGCGGCGGGGGGCCTCGGGCGGTTCACCTCGCTCGCCATCGCGCGCGAGGTGGGCGTGTCGGACGCCGCTCTCTTCCGCCATTTCCCCTCCAAGGACGCGATCGTGGACGCGGCGATCGATCGCGTCGAGGAGATCTTGTTCGAGGGATTCCCGCCACAGGCGGACGATCCCATCGAGCGCCTCGGCGCGTTCTTCCGCCGCAGGGTGGAGGCCGTCCGGGCCCATCCCGGGGTCTCTCGCCTCGTCGCCACCGACGAGCTCGCGAAGGCCGGCTCCGCCGCGGCCGCGGAGCGCGTGGCGCAGTTCCGGCGCCGCTCGGCGGCCTTCGTCCGCGATTGCCTCGCCGAGGCCGCGGGCCGTCGCCTGCTCGCGCCCGGGCTCCAGGCCGAGGAGGCCTCCGTGATCGTCCTCGGATCGCTCCTCGCCCTCGCGCACGCGTCCACCGCGCCGCCCGCCGCGGCGATCCCGGTGGTCGCGCCGCGCGTCTGGAGCGCCCTCGAATCCTTCCTTCGCGGGCGGAGCGCCCGCCTGCAGAGCGCGGGACGCCGTCCCCCGCGTCGCACCGGACGGAAAGACACCCGGAGAGAGCCGTGAAAGCGACGCACCTGTTCCCGATCCTCGCAGCATCCCTCCTCGTCCCGGTGGGCGCGCGCGCCCACTGCGACACCCTCGACGGCCCCGTCGTCGGCGCGGCCCGGACCGCGCTCGAGAACGGCAGGCTCGAGCCCGTGCTCGCCTGGGTCCAGCCGGGCGACGAGGCCGAGATCCGTCACGCCTTCGCGAGCGCGCGGGCCGTCCGCAAGGGCGGCAAGGAGGCTCGCGAGCTCGCAGACCGCTGGTTCTTCGAGACCCTCGTGCGCGTCCACCGCGCCGGCGAGGGAGCCCCGTACACCGGCCTGAAGCCGGCCGGGACGCCGGATCCCGCCGTGGCCGCCGCCGACCGCCTCCTCGCGAACGGCGACGCGGCTCCTCTCGAGGAGCTGCTCGTGCAATCCGTGCGGGAGGGCCTGCACGCGCACGTCGCTCGCCTGAAGCAGGAGAAGCCGCCCTCGGGCGACGTCGCGGCCGGCCGGCGGTGGGTGGCGGCGTACGTGCCGTTCGTGCACTGGGCGGAAGGCGTGCACCGCGTCGCCTCGAGCGCGGGGGCGGAGCACGGGGCTCCGGCGGCGCAAGGCGGCGGCCACCCGCAGCACGGAGCAGCAGAGGAGGACGCGGGGCGCGAGCACGCCCGGACGCCCGAAAAGGCGCACGCGCACTGACGGCGCGGCGCCGGGCAGGACGAGAGATGGACGGGCTCGCGGCGACGATCCGGCGCGGGCTCGTTCGTCGACCTCGACGTCGTCTCCGACCCCGACCTCGACCTCGACCTCGACCTCGACCTCGACCCCGACCCCGACCGCGACCTCGACCTCGACCTCGACCCCGACCTCGACCGCGACGTCCGACGGTACCCCGACGCTCTCCCTCGCCGACGCGCTCGCCGAGCTCGAGCGGCAGAACCTCACCCTGGCGCAGGCGCGGTCGCGCGCGGACGAGGCGGCCGCGCTCGTGGGACAAGCCCGCGCCGCCCTCCTGCCGAGCGTGACGGCCCAGGGGAGCTACCTCCGCAACAGCGACGAGTTCCGGCTCGGGCCGCTGTCGCTGCCCGGGCCCACCGGCACGATCGTCATCGATCGGATCGTGCAGCCTCTCGAGACCTTCTCGGCCACGGGCTCCGTCCGCGTGCCGCTCGTCGTGCCGCAGGCCTGGTACGACGTCGCCGCCGCCCGGAGCGGCGCGCGCGCCGCCGAGGCCTCGGCGGAGGC
>DATDDC010000139.1:0-3612 GCA_036523995.1 Anaeromyxobacter sp. | reverse complement strand
GAGCGCCTCGCGCGTGACGCGCTCCATGTCCACCATGCGCGCCGCCTCCTCCTGCGCGAGGAGGTCGAGCGCCTCCTTCACCTTCACGCGGCGCTTCCGCTTCTTCGGCCCGCCGCCCAGCATCGAGACGATGGGGTTGTTCCCGATCGACTGCATCATGTCCTGGAGGCCCTGGGCCATGTCCTCCATGCCGGGCGCCATGAACGGCATGGGCGTGGGGGGCCGCTCGGTGAGCTCCACCTCGACCATGTCGTCGTCGAGCGTGCCGGCGCGGAGCTGGGCGCGCGCCTTCTCCCGCCCTCCGGCCGGGGTCGTCCCCTCCCCCTCCGGCTCGCCGCGGACGCGCGAGACGGCGCTCCGGAAGCCGAGGCCGAACCCGGAGCCGTAGCCGAGCGCGTCGAGGACCTTCTCCTCCGCGGCGTCGCGGGCGCGCTCGCGCAGCTTCTCCATCTCCTCTTCCTTGACGAGCTTCACCGCGGCCTCGACGAGGTCGCGGACCATGGAGTCCACGTCGCGCCCGACGTAGCCCACCTCGGTGAACTTGGAGGCCTCCACCTTCACGAAGGGCGCGCCGGCGAGCCTCGCCAGCCGGCGGGCGATCTCGGTCTTCCCCACGCCGGTGGGACCGATCATGATGATGTTCTTGGGCAGGATCTCGTCCTTGAGGTCGTCCGAGACCTTCTGGCGGCGCCAGCGGTTCCGGAGCGCGATGGCCACCGCGCGCTTGGCCTTCGACTGGCCGACCACGTAGCGGTCGAGCTCGGAGACGATCTGCCTCGGGGCGAGTTCGTGGGCCTTCACCGCTAGAGCTCCTCGATGGTGACGTTGGCGTTCGTGTAGATGCAGATCTCTGCGGCGAGCTTCATCGACTCCTCGGCGATCTGCCGCGCCGAGAGCGACGAGTGCGCGAGGAGCGCCCGCGCCGCGGCCAGCGCGTAGGGGCCTCCGGAGCCGATGGCCACCGCTCCGCCCCCCGCCACCGCGTCGGGCTCGATGACGTCGCCCGCGCCGGAGAGGACGAGGACATGCTCCTTGTCCGCCACCACGAGCAAAGCCTCGAGCCGGCGCAGCATGCGGTCGGTCCGCCACTGCTTCGCGAGCTCCACCGCGGCGCGCGGGAGCGATCGGGCGTGCTCCTTGATCTTCTTCTCGAAGAGCTCGAAGAGCTGGAACGCGTCGGCGGTCGCGCCGGCGAAGCCGGCGAGGACCGAGCCCTCCGCCAGCCGGCGGACCTTGCGCGCCGTGGACTTCATCACGGTCTTGTCCATCGTGACCTGGCCGTCGCCGGCCATGGCGACCTTGCCGTCGCGCCGCACGCACAGGACGGTGGTGCCATGAAAGATGGGCATCCGGGATGGGTAGCGCGGGAGGGGCCGAGGGGCAACGAAGTTCGGGGAGGGCTCAGCGCCTGGCGCGCGGGTGCGCGCGATCGTAGACCTCGGCGAGCCGCTTCCAGTCGAGGTGGGCGTAGCGCTGCGTCGTGGAGAGCGACGCGTGGCCGAGCAGCTCCTGGATCCCGCGCAGGTCCGCGCCGTTTCCGAGGAGGTGCGTGGCGAAGCAGTGGCGGAGCACGTGCGGGTGGACGTGGCGCGGCAGGCCCGCGGCGAGCACCGCCCGGTCGAGGCGCCGCGCGACCGAGCGCTGCAGGAGGCGCCCGCCCCTCGCGTTCAGGAACAGGGGTGCGCCGGCCCGCGCGCCCTTCACGAGGGCGGGGCGGCCCTGCGCGACCCAGCGGCGGAGCGCCGCGGCGGCGGCCTTCCCGAAGGGGACGATGCGCTCCTTGCGGCGCTTGCCCAGGACGCGCACGAGCCGGGCATCGAGGTCCACGTCGTCGACGTCGAGGCCGACGAGCTCGGAGACGCGCAGCCCGCTCCCGTACAGGAGCTCGAGGATGGCGCGGTCGCGCAGCGCGGCGGGCCCATCCCCCGCGGGCGCCTCGACGAGCGCCGCCACCTCCTCCTCCGGGAGCACCTCGGGGAGCCGCTTCGGGCGGCGCGGGCTCGCCACGGCGCGAGCGGGGTTGCCCGGCGCGAGGCCCTCCCGGACGAGGAAGCCGTAGAACGAGCGCAGGGTGGAGAGCTTCCGGCCGAGGCTCGCCGGGCCCGCCTCCGCCGCGGCGCGGGCGACGAAGCCGCGGACGAGCGCAGGCGAGGAGGGAACCACGGCGGCGTTCGCCCCGGCGAGGTAGGCCGCGTACTGCGAGAGATCGGCGAGATAGGCCCTGACGGTGTGCGAGGAGGCGCGGCGCTCCGTCTCGAGGTGCGCCGCGTAGCGCTGCATCTCGGCGGGGAGGCTCTCGAGGTCCACGGCCATCTCGGGAAAGGGTGCCACCGCGCGGGGTCGCGCGCGAGTTCCCGACCTCGACCCCGACCTCGACCGCGACCCCGACGGACGACCGGCGACCTCGAGCGCGACCTCGACGCCCATCGTGACCCTGGGTATGTGCTTGACGCCGGAGGGGCGGCGACTCCATCACCGTGCAGAAGGGGAAGGAGAAGTGGCAGCTCGCGCGGGGCGCCGACACGCAGGTGAGCGGCGGCGATCCGAAGAAGGGCGACAAGGTCACCGTCACCTACACGATGACGGCGACGAAGATCGAGGTGAAGCCGGAGAAGGCGGCGAAGGCGAAGAAGCAGCCTCGGGCCTTCAGCGCGGCAGCTCCGCGACGTAGAGCCCCTGCCGCTTCGGGTGGGCGACCAGGTAGGCCACCCGCCGCGAGTCCGGCCCGAGGAACCGCGCCGAACCGGGCGACACCCACGTGTCGATCGAGGTGAGCTTTCCTGACTGCCACACGGCCACGTCGAGGGCGCTCGAGTCCATGCGCTGCCAGGTGACGAGGAGCCGGCCCGGGTCGCGCGGATCGAACTCGAAGCTCTTCACGCCGGGCGCGATGGACTCCGCCTTCGCGCCGGGCGCGAGCCCCTCCGAGGGGACACGCTCGAGGTCGCACGCCTCCGCATTCCGGACGCAGCGCGTCCGGTAGTAGAGCCACCGTCCGTCCGGCGAGAACGCGAACCCGAACACGCCCTGCGCGACGGCGGCCGGCGGGGTCCCGGGGGGCGCGTCGAGGCGGCCGAGCCCGAGGTCCACCGAGTAGCCGCCCCGCGTCGTGTGCTGCAGGAAGGCGACGTGCCTGCCGTCGGGCGAGAGCTCGAAGTCGGAGACGTTCTGCGCGACGGTGCGGGGCGCCAGGCCGGGGCCGCCGGCCCCGAGCGTGCCGGAGCGGACGCGCGGGTCGTAGCGCTCGAGCCAGGCGAGGCGCTCGGCGTCCCGGGCCCAGGAGAGCTCGCCCACCTCCTTCGCGAGCAGCGCGGTAGCGCCGCCGGCCTCGGCTGCGAGGTGGAGATCGCCCTGCTTGCCGGGCGCGGCGTCGCGGAGGAACGCCACCGCCTTGCCGGACGGCGAGAACGCGAAGGCCCGGGCGCCCTTCCCCAGGATCCGCGCGGCGGCGCCCGGCTCCGTGCCGACGAGCCGGAGCTCCGCGCCGGTCCGGTCCTGCACCGTGTAGGCGAGCGCCGGGCTCGCGCGCGAGAAGCCGTAGTCGCCCACCTGGCGCGCCTCGAGGGTGCGCGCCTCGCGGAGGTCGCAGCCCGAGGCGAGGAGGCGGCCGCC
>DATDDC010000138.1:0-1678 GCA_036523995.1 Anaeromyxobacter sp. | reverse complement strand
TCTCGCGCCGGATCGACGCCTCGCGCATCGCGCGGAACATCAGCCAGGGGATGAACGCGCTCTTGATGGCGAGGGCGCCGCCGGACAGCAGCAGGGTGTGGCCGAGGTGGTGCCCCTCGCCCGCGAGGAACAGCGGCAGCGCCGCGAGCAGCGCGCCCTGGATCGCCACGGTCCGGATCGCGGCGCCGAGGCGGCTGGAGGCCAGCAGGAAGAGGTCGATGACGACGACGAGGATGAAGACGAGCGAGGCCATGTGCGTCACCGGAGGAGGAGGACGAGGGCGAAGGCGGACAGCACCGACGCTCCGACGAGGAGCTGGGGTACCCGCACCATGCGGAAGCGGGCCATCACCGACTCGACGACGCCCACGCCCACCGCGAAGACGAGGATGCCGAGGAAGAAGAGCGCCTCCGAGGCGAGCGTGCCGCCGGCGTGGCCCAGGACGAGCCGCGAGAGGATGGCCCCGAAGAGGAAGAGCTTCAGCGAGGCGCCGTAGAGGATGAAGGCCAGGTCGGGCCCGCCGTGGTCGAGCACCATCACCTCGTGGATCATGGTGAGCTCGAGGTGCGTGTTGGGATCGTCGACCGGGATGCGCGCGTTCTCGGCGAGGGCCACCACGAAGAGCCCGATGGCGGCGAGCACCAGCGCGGGGGCGGCCTCGCCCCAGGCGGCGGGGAGCGCGGGGCCGAGCATGCCGGAGAGGGAGAGGGTGCCCGTGGCGCGGGCGAGGACGAGGAGGCACAGGAACAGCGCCGGCTCGGCGAGGCTCGCGAACGTCACCTCGCGCGCGGCGCCCATCCCCTCGAACGGCGAGCCGGTGTCGAGGGCGGCGAGCGCGGTGGCGAAGCGGGCGAGCCCGAGCAGGTAGGCGAAGAGGACGAAGTCGCCGCCGAAGGAGACGAGGGCGGGCGCGCCGCCCATGGCGAGGAGGAGGCCGGCCGAGGCCACCGCGGCGAGCCCGACGATGGGGCCGGCGCGGAACACCCAGGTCGTGGTGCGGCTGTAGACGGCGCCCTTGCGGAGGAGCTTCGCGAGATCGAAGTAGGCCTGGAGGAGCGGCTGGCCCTTGCGGCCCGCCACGATGGCCTTCGTGCGGTTCACGATGCCGACGACGAGCGGCGGGAGCGCGAGGAGCGCGGCGACGTGGAGGAGCGTGCGGAGGAGGACGACGGGCGTGGTCACCACACGAACCCCCAGGCGAGGACGGCGACGAGCGTGACGAGGACGAGCAGCATCTGGAAGTGGATGAGCCTGCGCAGGTAGAGCACGCGGGCGCGGCTCGCCAGCTCGCCCAACACCCGCGCCGCCGGGACGAGGGCGAGGTCGAGCACGGGATCCGGCACCGCGGAGTGGAAGGCGGCTTCGGCGGGGAAGGGACCGCCCAGGGTGGGCGCGCCGCCCCGCGGGCGCACCGCCCAGGAGAAGCTCCCGAGGAGGAGCTCCGCGAAGGACGACCCGGTGTACTGGATGCGCGCGCTCGCCTGGGCGAACCCGCAGCTCCAGGTCTCGACCGCCGGGGCGGCGGGCGCGGCCGCGAGGCGCCTCCTGCGGAGGAGCCAGAGGGCTCCGCCGGCGAGGAGGAGCGCGAGCGCGACGAGGCTCACGAGCGACGCGCTCCGGGCGGCGCGGGAGGCGGGCCCGGCGAGGATCCGGACGTCGTAGCGCGACCAGGCGGCGG
>DATDDC010000137.1:0-3797 GCA_036523995.1 Anaeromyxobacter sp. | reverse complement strand
GTCGTGCTCGTGCTCCAGGCGCTCACGGGCCTCGGCCTCTACGGGAAGGCCGCGCACCTCGACTCCCCCGTGCGGTCCTTCGCCTTCTTCGCCGATGCCTTCGGCGGGCCGCAGACCACGCGCTGGCTTCACCACGGGTTCATGTGGCTCGTGCTCGGCTTCTTCGTCCACCACCTCTACAGCGCCCTCCTCTTCTCCTTCGAGGAGAAGATGGGGACGATGGAGTCCATCTTCAGCGGCTACAAGTACGTCCGGCCCGGGGACCGCACGCCGGGCGGCGCCGGGGAGCGCCGATGACGGCGCGGCCCACCCCGCTGCTCGTCCTCGGCCTCGGAAATCCCCTCTGCCGCGACGACGGCGTGGGGGTGGCGGCGGTGTCCCGGCTCCTCCGGCGCTACGAGCCTCCCTGCGGCGCGGTCGTCCTCGACGGCGGCACGCTCGGGCTCTCCCTCCTGCCGCAGCTCGAGGACGCCGAGGACGCCATCCTCGTCGACGCCGTCCGCGACGGCGCCGCCCCGGGAACGCTCGTGCGCCTCGAGGGGGCCGAGGTCCGTCCCGCGGTCGAGGCGCGGCTGTCGGTGCACCAGGTGGGCGTGGCGGATCTCTTCGCCGCCGCCGAGCTGCGCGGGCGGCTTCCCCCGAGGCTCGTCCTCCTGGGCCTCGTGCCGGCGGCGCTCGACGTGGCCGTGGGGCTCTCCCCGGAGGTGGCCTCCCGGCTCCCGGCGCTCGTCGAGGCCGTGATCGCGGAGGCCCTGCGCATGGGCCATCGATTCCTCGAGAGACCTTCGCATGCGCCGGACCTGGCTCGCGGGGGCGCTGGCCTTCGCGCTCTCGGCCTGTGAGCAGGACGTGCCGGCGGCCTACCGGTCGGCGGCGATCCCGGAGGCGCGGCTCTCCGACCCGGCCGCGCGCGAGCGGGGCGCGCGGCTCTTCGCGAGGCACTGCGCCCTCTGCCATGGCGAGCGAGGCGACGGGCGAGGCGCGCGACGGCTCGGGCTCTCCACGCCGCCGCGCGATCTCACCGATCCGGGCTGGCAGGGGCGCACTTCGCCCCTGCGGATGTTCGCGGTCCTGCGCGAGGGCGTCCCCGGCACGGCCATGCCCGCCTGGTCGGGCACGCTCAGCGCGGACGACACCTGGGACGTCGTGGCCCACGTGCGCTCCCTCTCGATCCGGTAGCGCGCGTGGGCCGGCCCGAGCTCCCCGGGCGGCGAGGCTACGCCGCCTTCACGTGCACGCGAGGCGGCACCGGCGCCGTCTCCCGCACCCCCGCGAGGATGGGAAGCCGCTTAACCGCGACCACGTAGATGGCGATGCCGAGCGCCGCGAGCCCGGTCGAGAAGAGGATCTCCCCGACCGAGGGGAAGTACCTGAAGTTCCGCCCCGGGTCGAACGCGGCGAGGTACGTGTCGAACCGGTAGAGCGCGCCCGCCGCCAGCGTGAGCTGCGCCGCCCAGAACAGGTAGCCCGGGTTCTTCCGGTACGAGGGCGCGAGCACGCGCAGCGCCGGGTAGACGAAGAGCGACATCTCGACGACGAAGAGCAGGCCCTTCGGGCCGTGCACCCAGGGGAGCTCGCCCGCGGCGAGGACGTCGCCGAGGCGCAGCGCCACGAACGCGAGGGAGAAGCCCGCCATGACGAGCGCCAGCGTCGAGTCGAGCGAGACGTCCCGCACCCGCCTCCACACGAGGTGCGTCACGGTGTCGACCACGATGACCGCGCCCGCGCCCATGGAAAGGCACGAGAGGAGGAAGAGCGCCGGCAGCCACCCGGTGTGCCAGAGCGGGTGGAGCTTCGTCGGCGTCACGAGGAAGAGCGAGCCGAGGGACGACTGGTGCATGAAGGGGAGCACGATCGCGACGGCGACGACGAACGGGAAGCCGCGCCGCACCCACGGCCGCAGGAAGATCGCGACCCTGGAGAGGACCCCGTCGCCCTGCGCCCAGCGCTCGAGCACGGCCGGGAACACCTCGATCCAGAGGACCGCGCAGTAGGCCATGACGCAGAGCGCGACCTCGAGCAGGACCGAGTCGAGGTTCCACCAGGGCGGCACGAAGAGCGCCCAGACGTTCCACCAGCGGCCCAGGTCCACGATCACCGAGAAGCCGGCGAGCGTGTACGTGATGGCGCCGACGAGGACGGCGGAGCGCACGAGCGGGTGATAGCGGCCGCGGTTCGCGACGTAGGTGACGAGGGCGAGCCCGAGGGCGCCCGCGCCCACCCCGGTGAAGGTGACGACGTTGAGCGGCTTCCAGATACCCCAGGCGTAGGCGTCGGACAGCGCCGTGACCGGGCCCAGGCCGAAGAAGAGGCGCACCGCCACGAACGCCATGGCGAGCCCTGCGAGCGCGATGGCGACGAGGCTGCTTCTCGTGAGGATGGGTCCGCCGAGCGGCCGTTCGATGGCGTGGTTCATGTCGAGCCCCCCCCGCTCCGCGCTGGAGCGGTCCAGGGCGCCGCAGGTGGACGAGCGGGATGGACGCGCCCGGCGCCCAGCCCTCTGCTACGCATGGCGCGGGCCAGCCGGCCGGCGGCCCCGAAACCGTCCGTGAATGCGCGCGAGAGGCGGCGGCGGCGCGGCCGAGGAGCGCAGCGCGCGGGGGCGCAGGTGTGGAGGCGCTCAACGGCGGTCCTCGATGGGCCCGCGGAAAGCCCAGCGGGAGAGCGGCGTTCCCGGGCGGCGGGGACGCCGTGTGAGCTTTCTCTACGCCGTTCGGATCCTCGACGGCTGCCCTCCCGGGCGCGGGTCGCGCGGCTTCGGCCCGGCGAGCCGCCGCAGGGCCGAGAAGGCGGCGGGACGTATACCCTGAGTGAGCATGTCCGCCGGCGGCGACGGGCGGGTGGCCGGCCCGCGGCGCGTCCTGCCCGGGCATGGCGGTTGCGCCCTTGTCGGGCCCGCCCCCTGTGGCACGTTTCCCCTCGAGCGGTGACCCGGTGAGAGCTTCGGGGGATCCGGAGTGCCTCCCCGCCTCTTCCATGCCTTCGTCCTCGCGCTCGCGGCCACCGTCGCCGGCGGCTGCCGCCCGGGCGAGGCACCCGGCCGCGGCGCGCGGACGCGCGTGGTCCTGCGATACCAGCCCCTCGGCCCCGATCCCCGCCCGCTCCGCGCCCTCGTGGAGGGATTCGAGCGCGAGAACCCCGGCGTCCTCGTCGAGCTCCAGCCCATCCCCAGCTCCTCGGATCTCGCCCATCAGCTCCTCGTCACCGCGCTCGCGGCGGGGGCGGAGGACCTCGACGCCTTCGTCCTCGACGTCATCTGGGTGGCCGAGCTCGCGCGGGCCGGATGGCTCGCGGATCTCTCCGCGGCCTTCCCGCCCGAGCGCGTGCGGGCGGACTTCCTCTCCGGGCCGGCGGAGGTGGTCACGGCGGACGGCCGCACCCGGGCGGTGCCGTGGTTCGTCGACGTCGGGCTCCTCTATTACCGGCGCGACCTCGTCCCCAGGCCGCCTGCGACGGCGGCGGAGCTCGAGGCGCTCTCTCGCGACGCGACGTCGCGGGCGCCGGGGCTCGCCGGATACGTGTGGCAGGGGAGGCAGTACGAGGGCCTCTCCTGCGTCTTCTTCGAGGCGCTGTGGGCACGGGGCGGCGAGCCGTTCGAGCGCGGGCGGCTGCGCCTCGACTCGCCCGCCGCGCGGGAGGCCCTCGGCTGGCTGCGGGGGCTCGTCGAGCGCGGCGTCTCACCGCGATCGGTGGCGGTGGCCGCCGAGGAGGACGCGCGGCGCGCCTTCCAGGAGGGCCGCGCGGTCTTCATGCGGAACTGGCCGTACGCGTGGCCGCTGCTCCAGGAGGAGGGCTCG
>DATDDC010000136.1:0-16551 GCA_036523995.1 Anaeromyxobacter sp. | reverse complement strand
CTGGACGAACAGGCGGTGAATTGACGCGATGGCTCTCGAGCTGAAACAGCACCTCAAGATGACCCAGCAGCTGGTGATGACGCCCCAGCTGCAGCAGGCCATCAAGCTCCTCCAGCTGTCGCGCATGGAGCTCGTGGACCTCGTCCGCACCGAGATGACGGAGAACCCGCTCCTCGAGGGGGCCGACGAGCCCGACGAGGAGCCGGTGCAGAGCGGCGAGAGCCCGGCCGAGAACGCGGATCACGAGGCCAAGCCGGAGCCGAAGGAGGCCGAGAAGTCCGAGGAGGTGAAGGGCGAGGAGGGCGCGAACGAGATCGACTGGGACCAGTACCTCGACCACTACCAGCTCCAGGGGCACACCGCGCCCTCGAACCGCGGCCTCGCCGACGAGGAGCTGCCGGGCGCCGAGTCGACCCTCACGAAGAAGGGCGACCTCGTCGACCACCTCACCTGGCAGATCCGCCTCTCCAATTTCACGCGCGAGGAGGAGACCGTAGCGCTCCTCATCGTCGGCAACCTCGACGACGACGGCTACTTCAAGATGCCGGCCGTGGAGGGCGAGTCGGACGACGCCACGCCGCGCGATCCGCTGGTGCGCGTCTCCTTCGAGGCGGGGGTGGGCCTGGAGTTCGCCGAGTCGGTGCTGCGCAAGGTGCAGGGGCTCGATCCCACCGGCGTGGCGGCCCGGGACCTGCGGGAGTGCCTGCTCATCCAGGTGAAGCACATCAACGCCGACACGCCCGAGATCGTGGCGATCATCGAGCGGCACCTGAAGCACCTCGAGTCGAAGAACTACGGCGCCATCGCCAAGGACCTCAAGATCCCCATCGAGGAGGTGGTGAAGGCGGTGAAGGTCATCAGCCGCCTCGAGCCGAAGCCCGGCCGCGCCTTCTCGGGAGACGAGCCGCAGTACATCACGCCCGACGTCTACGTCTACAAGATGGGCGACAAGTACGTGACCGTCCTGAACGACGACGGCCTCTCCAAGCTGCGCATCTCGGGCATGTACCGGGCGGCGCTCAAGAACGGCCAGGCCGGCGCCGCGAAGGAGTACATCCAGGACAAGCTCCGCAGCGCCGTCTGGCTCATCCGCTCCATCCACCAGCGGCAGCGCACCATCTACAAGGTGACCGAGTCGATCGTGAAGTTCCAGCGCGACTTCCTCGACAAGGGCATCGCGCACCTCAAGCCCCTCATCCTCCGCGACGTCGCCGAGGACATCGGCATGCACGAGTCGACGGTGTCGCGCGTCACGACGAACAAGTACGTCCACACGCCGCAGGGCATCTACGAGCTCAAGTTCTTCTTCAACTCCGCGATCAACAAGACCGGCGGCGACGAGATCGCGAGCGAGGCCGTCAAGAACCACATCAAGCAGATCGTGGCCTCGGAGGACGCGAAGCACCCGCACTCGGACCAGAAGATCGTGGAGATCCTGCGCGGCCAGGGGATCGAGATCGCCCGCCGCACCGTCGCCAAGTACCGCGAGGTGCTGGGGATCCTGCCCTCGTCGAAGCGCAAGAAGTACTTCTAGTACTCTGAGTTCGGCCCCGGCGCGGTGTCCCGAGGCCGCGGGAGGGGACGGCCGTACGCCCGCCTGTGAGAGCGATCGCACCCCTCAGGAGTACCCGCTCTGCGCTCGCGAAGGACCGCTGGCGCGAGCCGCCCCTGTTATAGTGATCGAGTGCATGTTGCCATTCCGGGCAACATCGGCCTCGGCCGCGGCACCGGTGGGAGCTCCGAACTCACACCGGCCGCGGCCGAAGCATTTCTCGGCCCAGCCAAGGAAGGAGCTGCAATGCAGGTGAACATCACCTTCAGGCATCTGGACCCCACCGAGGCCCTCAAGTCCCACGTCCGCGACCGCGTCGCGCACGTGCAGAAGTACATCGATAGGCCGAGCGAGGCGCACGCGGTGCTCCACGTCGAGAACCTCGACCACCACGCCGAGATCACGGTGAAGGCAGGCCGCTTCCTCCTGCGCGGCACCGCCAAATCCCAGGACATGTACGCATCCATCGACGCGGCCGCCGACAAGATCGAGCGGCAGCTCAAGAAGCACAAGGAGAAGCTCTACAGCCACCACAAGACCAACGGCCACGCCGTGCCGGAGTGGGCGCCCGTGGACGTGCGGCACGACGTCCTCGACATCCTGGTCCACGGCGACCGGCACGGGCACCGGGTCGTGAAGAGCACCCAGTTCCAGGCGAAGCCCATGACCATCGACGAGGCCCTCCTGCAGCTCGACCTCCTGGACTCCAGCTTCTACGTCTTCCAGAACGCCGCGGACCGCGCCATCAACGTGGTCTTCAAGCGCGAGGACGGGAATTACGGCCTCATCGAGGCCAAGGTCGGTTGAGAACGTCGATTCGAGGTCTCGGCATCTCGCGACCCTCGCCCGTGCCCGCACACGCCCGATCGCTCCTTCGATGCATCGCCTGCTCGGCGGATCGGGCACGGGCACGGGCGGGCGCGCCACGGCTGCCGCCCCGCGACCGACCACGCACCGGCTTGCCTTCTTGCCCACCCGTTGCCACCTGTGTTAGCTGACGCCGGTCTGCCATGAAGATCGTGGAGTTCCTTCGACCCGACGCTGTGATCGCGAACGTCTCCGGACAGACGGGACCCGCGGTGCTCGGGGAGCTCTGCCGGCCGCTCGCCGCGACGCAGAAGGTCGACCAGCAGAAGCTCGTGGACACGCTCCTCGAGCGGGAGAAGCTGGGCTCCACCGGGATCGGCGAGGGCGTCGCCATCCCGCACGGAAAGGTGCCCGGGCTCCCCGGGCTCATGGCGAGCTTCGGCCGCGCGGCGCAGGGCATCGACTTCCGCGCCATCGACGGCCGGCCCACCCACCTCTTCTTCACGCTGTTCGCGCCGGAGAACTCGGCGGGCGCCCACCTCAAGGCGCTCGCGCGCATCAGCCGCATCTTCAAGAACGCCGCGTTCCGCGACGCCATCCTGAAGGCGAAGACGGCCGAGGAGATCTACCGCCTCATCGAGGCGGAGGACGCGAAGTACTAGTCCTCGCGGCGAGCCCTCGCCGTCCTGTCACGAATCGTCGCACCTTCCAGCCAGGCGCCTCGTTTGACGGGGCTTCTCGGCGAAGGATAATGTCGGGGTACGTCCTCTCCACGCGAGACGACGCCGGCCTTCACCGCACGCGATCCCCCGAGCGACCGCGGCCGGCTCCAAGGAGATCGCCGATCGTGGGCCTCGACATCATGCGGATCGACTGCACGGGGATGCGCTGTCCCCAGCCCGTCTTGAAGCTCGCCGTCGAGACCGCCGAGACGCCCGCCGGCACCGTGGTCGAGATCGTGGGGGACTGCCCGACGTTCGAGAAGGACATCCGCACGTTCTGCGACCGCCGCAAGAAGACGCTTCTCTCCGTTCGGGGGGACGGAGTGAGGACCGTGATCCAGATCCAGTACTGACGCAACCGCCGTCGTGATCCCCCCCCGCCCTCAGGCCATTCGACGTTCGCAGCGGGCCGGGGGCGAGCCGGAGGGCGGTCCGGCGCCCGCCGGACGCATCGGGCTCTACTTCTGCCGCTGCGGCCCGAACCTCGGGAACGTCGTCCGCATCGGCGAGCTCGAGGATCCGAGCGGCTGGCCCGGCCTCGGCGACGTGGCGACGCACTCGATCCTCTGCTCGGGCGAGGGGAAGGCGTGGCTCGCGCAGCGGATCCGCGAGCGCGGCCTCGAGCGCGTGGTGGTGGCCGCGTGCTCGCCGCGAGAGCACGAGCTCACCTTCCGCGGGGTCCTCGCGTCGGAGGGGCGCTCCCCGTTCCATCTCCAGATGGTGAACCTGCGCGAGCAGGTGGAGTGGATCGGCGGCAGCGCCGAGGAGGCCACCCGGAGGTCGCGCCAGCTCGTGCAGGCCTCCCTCCGTCGCGTCGCGCTCCAGCGCGATCTGCCCGCGCAGGACGTCGAGGTCTCCGCCGACGTCCTCGTCGTGGGCGGCGGCGCGGCCGGCATCTCGGCGGCGCTCGCCCTCGCCGGCAAGGACCGCCACGTCATCGTGGCCGACCGCGAGTTCGTGGTGGGCGGCCTCGCGAACCAGCTCGACGAGATCTTCCCCGACCTCGAGTGCGCGAGCTGCTTCATGGAGCCGGCGCTCGACCGCCTCCTCCACTCCGACCGCATCGAGGTCCTGACCGGCGCCGAGGTCACCCGCGTCCGCGGGGCGGAGGGGCGGTTCGAGGTCGAGCTGGCGCTTCGCCCCCGCGGCGTGGATCCGACGGCCTGCCTCGGGTGCGACGAGTGCGGCAAGGCCTGCCCGGTCCAGATCCCGGACCGCTTCGCGGGCGGCCTCTCCACGCGCAAGGCCATCGGGCTTCCCTACGCCGGGTGCCTGCCGCACGCCTCCGTCCTCGACGCGGCGGCCTGCGTGCGCGCGCGCGGCGAGGCGTGCGATCTGTGCGCGAAGGCCTGCGCCTTCGGGGCGGTCCGGTTCGACGAGCCCCCTCGCGCCCGCACCGCGCGGGTGGGCGCCATCGTCCTCGCCACGGGGATGCGGCCCGGCGAGCTCGCCGGACCCGACGGCCTCGTCTCCTCGTACCAGCTCGAGCGCATGCTGCACCCGAACGGCCCCACGGCCGGCGTCCTCCGCGGCGCGCGCGGGAAGGAGCCCCGGTCGGTGCTCATCGGCACGACCGCGAGCGTGGAGGACGGGGACCTCGCCGCCGAGGAGATCCTGAAGCTCGCCCATGTCGTCCGGGCGAAGCTCCCGTCCGCGAAGGTCGCGCTGGCGGGCGGGCTCGAGAACGTGCCCCGGCTGGCGCGGCGCGCCGCGGCGCTCGCGGCGGAGGGCGTGGAGCTCGTCCCCGGCGAGATCGTGCTCGAGGGCGTGGCCGCCGCCGGCGAGGGCGTGGCCGTGCGCATCGCGCGGGGCGGCTCGCGCACGGTGCGGACGGCGGACCTCGTCGTCGTGCACGCTCCCACCCGGCCGGCGGAGGGAGCGGACGCGCTCGCGCGCCTCCTCCGCATCGGCAAGGGCGAGGGGGGCTTCCTCCTCGATCAGGCGGTGAGCCCGTTCGAGCCCACGGCCACCCGCATCGCGGGCGTGTACGTGGCGGGCGCGGCGGCCGGTCCCCGCTCCATCCCCCAGGCCATCCGCGACGGCAAGGCCGCGGCGGGGCTCGTGCTCGCCTCGCTCGTCGCCGGCGAGCGAAGGGCGCTCGAGCCGCTCGCCGCCGAGATCGACGAGGCGCTCTGCGGCGGGTGCGGCATCTGCGCCTCGTCCTGCCCGTTCGGTGCCGTCCAGGTCGCGGAGCGCGACGCCGCGCGCAAGGCGCGGGTCGAGGCGATCCATTGCCGCGGCTGCGGGATCTGCGCGGCGGCGTGCCCCACCGGAGCCGCGAGCGCGCGCCACTTCACGCGAGCGCAGATCTCGGCGGAGATCTCGGCCCTCCTCGGCTCCCCCGGGCCCGCGGTCCCGCGCGACGCCATCGTCGAGACCGCCTCGTTCCGCGACGCCACCCCGGCGGCGAACGAGCGCGCCGACGCGCTCTCCGCGACCGGTCACGGATAGGCGATGGCGACGGAGCCGCGGATCGTCGCCTTCCTCTGCAACTGGTGCGCGTACCAGGCAGCGGACCGGGCGGGGCAGGCGAAGCTCGAGTACCCGCACAGCCTCCTCACGGTGCGCGTCATGTGCACGGGCCGCGTCGAGCCCGCCTTCGTCCTCCAGGCCTTCCGCGAGGGCGCGGACGGGGTGCTCGTCGCGGGGTGCCACCCCGGGGACTGCCACTACGTCGACGGGAACCTGCGCGCGGCGGCTCGGCACGAGGTGCTCTCGAGGGCGCTCGCGCAGTCCGGCATCGAGCCCGCGCGCTTCCGCATGGCGTGGGCGAGCGCGACGGAGGCCGAGAAGTTCGCGGACGTCGTCCGCACCATGACCGAGGAGCTCCGCGCCCTCGGCCCGCTCCGCTATCCGGCCCGGGCGCTCGAGGCGGTCGACGACGCCATCCGGCTCGCGCCGCACCGGCTCGACACGCTGGAGGAGCGGGTGGCGGCGCCCCGCCGGCCCGGCAAGCCCCGCGTGGCCTTCTACTGGAACGCCTCCTGCGGCGGATGCGAGGAGGCGGTGCTCGATCTCGGCGACGCCTTCGCGGTCCTCCTGCAGAGGGTCGAGGTCGTACTCTGGCCCGTCGCGCTCGACTTCAAGAAGCACGACATCGAGGCCCTGCCCGACGGCGGGATCGACGTCGCCTTCCTGAACGGCGCCATCCGCCTCACCGAGCAGGACGAGTGGGCGCAGCTCCTCCGGAGGAAGGCCCGCATCCTCGTGGCCTTCGGCGCCTGCGCGCACATGGGCGGCGTGGTGGGGCTCGGCAACATGTCCGAGCGCGAGGAGATCCTCGAGACGGCCTTCCGGACGCTGCCCTCCGTCTCGAACCCGGACTCGGTCCTGCCCGGGCAGCCCGTGCGCGCGGCGGGCCACGACCTCTCCCTGCCGGTCCTCCTCTCCTCGGCGCTCCCGCTCGAGGCGGTCGTGACGGTGGACTACACGCTGCCGGGCTGCCCGCCCTCTCCAGCGGTGATCGGCGCGGCCGTCGAGAAGATCCTGTCCGGCGACCTGCCGCCCGCCGGAGCCGTCCTCGCGCCGAACGCGGCGCTGTGCGAGACCTGCCCGCGCAAGGACTCGAAGCCCGAGCGGATCGAGGTCGCCTCGCTGAAGCGCATCGGCACCTCGGCGATCGACCCGGAGACCTGCTTCCTCGCCCAGGGGCTCGTCTGCCTGGGCCCGGGCACGCGCCAGGGCTGCCAGCCGGGCTGCGTCGAGGTGGGGATGCCCTGCCGCGGCTGCTTCGGGCCGCTCGACGGCGTCCGCGACGGCGGCGCCGCCATGCTCTCCGCCTTCGCGTCGCTCCTGGCGGGCGGCGAGGAGGAGCTGCGCGCCCTCGGGGCGGCCGTCCCCGATCCGGCCGGCACCTTCTGGCGCTACTCGTATGCGTCGGCGCTCGTGTCGAGGCGGCCTCGCGGCGCCGCCTCCCCGCGCCCCCGGCGGGCGGAGGCGGAGGAATGACCCGCCGCATCACCATCGATCCCATCACCCGGCTCGAGGGGCACGGGCGCATCGAGGTCCTGCTCGACGAGAAGGGGAACGCGCAGAGCGCGTTCCTCCAGATCCCGGAGCTACGCGGCTTCGAGCGGTTCTGCATCGGGCGCGCGGCCGAGGAGATGCCGCAGCTCACCGCCCACGTGTGCGGCGTGTGCCCCGCGGCGCACCACCTCGCCTCGGTGCGCGCCCTCGACGCGCTCTACCGCGCCTCGCTGCCGGCCGCCGCGCGCAAGGTCCAGTGGCTCTACTACGACCTCTTCCTCTTCGAGGACCACCTCCTCCACTACTGGTACCTGGGCGGCCCGGACTTCTACGCGGGCCCGAAGGCGCCCGCGCCCATGCGCAACGTGCTCGGGGTCCTGGCGCGCGTGGGGCAGGACCTCGGCAAGCGCATCCTCACGGTGCGCAAGGAGGCCCGCGACCTCATGGCCGCCATGGCGGGCCGCACCGTCCACCCGGTGTTCGCGCTCCCCGGCGGCATCTCGAAGGCCCTCGACCCCGCCCTCGTGGCGAGGCTCCGCGAGACGACGCCGCGCCTCGTGCGCTTCGCGGAGGACACGCTCGCCTCGTTCCACAAGGCCGTCCTCGAGAACAAGGACTACCTCAACGCCCTCAAGAGCGAGGTGTTCCGCGTTCGCTGCCACTCCATGGGCATGGTGGACGGGGAGGGCCGGCTCGCCTTCCTCGACGGCAAGATCCGCGTGGTCGATCCGGCGGGCGCCGAGCTGGCGCTGTTCGAGCCGAAGGACTGGCTCTCGCACCTCTCCGAGCGCGTCGAGCCGTGGACGTACGCGAAGCTCACCTTCCTCAAGCAGAAGGGCTGGAAGGGCTTCACGGAGGGCAGCGAGAGCGGGCTCTACCGCGTGGGCCCGCTCGGGCGGCTCAACGTGGCGAGCTCCATGGCGACGCCGAAGGCCGAGGCGGAGCGGCAGCGGCTCTTCCACGCGCTGGGCTGGCCCGCGCACCAGACGCTCGCCTTCCACTGGGCGCGGCTCGTCGAGGCGCTCCAGGCGGCGGAGGCCGCGCAGGCGCTGGCCTCCGATCCGGAGATCGCCTCGCAGGACGTGCGGAACGTGCCGGCCCCGCTCTCCGGCCCGGGCGAGGGCGTGGGCGCCGTCGAGGCCCCCCGCGGCACGCTCATCCACCACTACGCCGCCGACGCGAACGGGATCCTCACGGCCGTGAACCTCGTCGTGGCCTCCCAGCACAACGGCGCCTCGGTGCAGGTCTCCGTCCGCAAGGCCGCCCGCGGCCTCATCCGGAACGGGCGGGTGGACGACGGCCTCCTGAACCTCCTCGAGATGGCCTTCCGCGCCTACGACCCGTGCAACGCCTGCGCCTCGCATGCGCTCCCCGGCGAGCTGCCGCTCGTCGTGACGATCCGCGAGGCCGACGGCCAAGTGCGCGAGGTGATCCGCCGGCGCGTGCCCGAGGAGCCGTGATCCTGGTCCTGTGCCTGGGGAACGCCCTGCGGCGCGACGACGCCGTGGCGCTCCGCGTGGCCGACGCCCTCGAGGCAGATCCTCCCGCCGGCGCCGTCGTGCGCAGGAGCGCGCTCTCGGGCCTCTACCTCCTCGACGAGATGGAGGGCTCCGATCGCGTCGTCGTGGTCGACGCGGTGCGGACGGGCGCCCATCCGCCCGGCGCGGTCCTCTCCTTCCCCCTCGAGGAGATCCACTCGCCGGAGGGCCCTTCGCCCCACGCCATCGGCCTGCCGTCGGCGCTGGCGCGCGCGAAGGCGGCCGGCGCGCCCGTGCCGGAGAAGGTCCACGTCGTCGCCGTCGAGGTGCTCGACATGGGAACCGTGGGCGAGGGGCTCACCGCGGCCGTCGAGGCGGCCGTCGGGCCTGCGGCCGAGGCGGTCCGGCGGGCGGTCGAGGCGCTCCGGCGGCGCTGATCGCGCCCCGGTGGGTCCACGTGCGGGTTCCGCTGGCGAGCGCCCCGGCGGGCCGCGAGGATCCGCTCGATGCAGCTCGTCGACTTCGTCCACGCCTCGCTGGCGGTCGGGCGCACGCCCGCGCGGCTCGAGAAGATCGCGCTCCTCGCCGGCGCGATCCGCGCGCTCTCGCCCCCGGAGCGGCGCATCGGGATCTCCTGGCTCGCGGGCGACCTCGCCCACGGGCGCATCGGCATCGGCTGGGCGGCCCTGCGTGCCGCGCTCGGCGCGTCTCCGGCGGCCAGCGCTCCATCGCTCTCGATCGGCGAGGTGGACGCCGCGTTCGGCCGCGTGGGGGCGGCGCGCGGGAGCGGCTCCGCCGCGGAGCGCGCTCGCATCCTCGCCGACCTCTTGGCGCGGGCGACGGAGGAGGAGCGCGACTTCCTCGTGCGCCTCGTGGGAGGAGAGCTCCGCCAGGGCGCGCTCGAGGGCGTGCTCGTCGAGGCCGTCGCGAAGGCCGCCTCCGTGCCCGCCGCCGATCTTCGCCGCGCGGTCATGATGGGGGGCTCGCTCCCGCCGGTGGCGGAGGCGCTCCTGGCGGACGGGCTCGCCGGGCTCGACCGCTTTCGCCTGCGGGTCCTCGAGCCCGTGCAGCCCATGCTGGCCGAGACCTCGGACGGCGTGGAGGAGGCGCTCGGGGATCTGGGGGAGGCGGCGTTCGAGTGGAAGCTCGACGGGGCGCGCGTGCAGGTCCACCGCCAGGGCGACGACGTGCGTGTGTTCTCCCGGACGCTCCGCGACGTGACGCCGGCCGTTCCCGAGATCGTCGAGGCGGTGCGGGCCCTGCCCGCGCGCAGCCTGGTGCTCGACGGCGAGGCCATCGCGCTCCGCCCCGACGGCTCGCCCGAGCCGTTCCAGGTGACGATGCGGCGCTTCGGCCGCAAGCCCCCGCCGGTGCAGAGCAGCTCGGAGCGAGGGAGGCGCGGCGGGGACAGGCTGGACGTGAAGGCGCTCCGGCGCGAGCGGCCGCTCGCCGTGCTCTTCTTCGACGCGCTGCACGCGCGGGGCGACGACCTCCTCGCGCTCCCGGCGCGCGAGCGCCACGCGGCGCTGGCGGAGACGATCCCCGAGCGGCTCCGGGTCCCGCGCCTCGTCACCGCCGATCCCGCCGCGGCGAGCGCGTTCCTCGCGGAGGCGCTCCGGCGCGGGCACGAGGGCGTCATGGCGAAGGCCCTCGACGCGCCCTACGAGGCGGGGCGGCGCGGCGGCTCCTGGCGCAAGGTGAAGCGGGTCCAGACGCTCGACCTCGTCGTCCTCGCCGCGGAGTGGGGCCACGGCCGGAGGGTGGGGTTCCTCTCGAACCTCCACCTCGGCGCCCGCGATCCCGCGAGCGGCGGGTTCGCCATGCTCGGGAAGACCTTCAAGGGCATGACGGACGAGATGCTGGCCTGGCAGACCGAGAGGCTCCAGCGCCTGGCCATCGGCGAGTCCGACGGCTTCGTCTTGCACGTCCGCCCCGAGCTCGTCGTGGAGGTCGCCTTCGACGGCCTCCAGGCGAGCCCGCGCTACCCGTCGGGCCTCGCGCTCCGCTTCGCGCGGGTGAAGCGCTACCGCACGGACAAGCGGCCGGAGGAGGCGGACACGATCGATTCGGTGCGGCGGATCTTCGCGGCGCAGACCGTCGGCGAGCCCGGCGAGATCTCCCGCGAGATCTAGTGGTTCACGAACTGGAACAGCCGGTTCCAGCGCGGGCCGCTCGGACCCCACGAGACGAGCGCCATCCAGGCGCGCCCCTTGATCCGCCCGACGGGCACCGGACCGAAGAAGCGGCTGTCCGCAGAGCGGTTGCGGTGATCGCCCGCGAGCCACACTTGGCCGGGGGGAACGACGTGCCTCTCCACGTCGCCGCACGGCTCGTAGGGCGAGCAGTACGTATGGTACGTGTGCGTGTCGAGCTTCTCGATGAAGTCGACGCACGGCTCGTCGCGCCAGTCTCCGCCCTCCGGCCGGTTCTGGTACTCGCAGGGGCCCGCGATGCGTTCGCGCGGCACCGGCTCGTCGTTCACGACGAGGTGGCCGTCGCGGATCTCCACCGTGTCGCCCTCGATGGCCACCACCCGCTTGATGAGGTCGTCGTCGCGCGGGTTCGTGGGCGGCGCGAGGAAGACCACGATCTCCCCGCGCTTCGGCTTGCCCCACGTCGCCTGGGCCGTGGCCGTGAAGGGGAGGCGCGCGCCGTAGGCCCATTTCTCGACGATGACGTAGTCGCCGATCTGGAGCGTCGGGATCATCGAGCCGGACGGGATGTAGACCGCCTCGTAGGCGAACGTACGGAAGGCGAGCACCGCGAGGATGGTGAGGGTCCAGCCCCGGATCTCCCTGACCAGCTTCTGTCGATCCACGTTGCGCCGCGCTCCCGTCCCGGTTCACTCGGTCCGCATCGCCTCGACGGGGTCGAGCTTCGACGCCCTGGCGGCCGGGTAGATGCCGAAGACGAGCCCCGCTCCGCCCGAGGTGGCGAGGGACAGTATCACCGCCCAGGCCGGGATGCTCGCAGGAACTTGGAACACCTCGCGCGCCAGGACGGCGAGGGCCGCCCCGGCGAGGACGCCGAGCAGGCCGCCCAGCGCGGAGAGGGCGACCGACTCGGCCAGGAACTGGGAGAGGATGCGCCGCCGCCGCGCGCCCACGGCCATGCGCACGCCGATCTCGCGCGTCCGCTCGGTCACGGAGACGAGCATGATGTTCATGATGCCGATGCCGCCGACGAGCAGGGCGAGCGCGCAGACCCCGAAGGTCGCGACGCCCACGAGCCGGGCCAGGTTGTCGAACGTCTCGGAGAGGCTCTCGTTCGAGAAGATCTCGAAGTCGTTCTCGTCGTGGGGCGGCACGCCGCGGGCCCGCCGCAGGGCCGAGGTCACCTCGTCGAGCGCCTTCGGCGCGTCCTCGGGCGAGGTCGCCTGCACCGCGATGGTGGACTGCTTTCCGCGGCCCACGGCGATCTGGTAGGCGGTCCACGGCACCCAGGCGAAGCCGTCCTTCGACTCGAGGCCCAGGATCGACCCCATGCGCTCGGCGATCCCGACGACCTCGAAGGGCATGCCGCGGATGCGGACCTCCTTGCCGAGCGGATCCTGCTTCGGGAAGAGCACGTCGGCGACGTCGGCCCCGATGAAGGCCACGCGCCGGCCCAGCACCACGTCGGTGTCCGACACGAAGCGGCCCGCCGCCACCTGGATGGCGCTCGTGAACTGCTGCGCAGGCATGACGCCCGAGACGGTCACGTTCTGCTTGGTCTGGCGCTCCGAGGTGGCGAGCCGCTCCGGCTTCCAGCTCGTGTCCTCGAAGGCGACGTGCTTCACGTGGGGGAGCCCGACGAGCGTCTCGGCCTGGTCGCGCGTCAGGTCCTTGCGCTTCTCGTACTTCCGCCAGTTGAGCTCGCCGAAGTTCATGGCGGGGAACTTCTGCACCTGGAAGGCGCCCGCCCCCAGGACCGAGAGATCGGTGGCGATCTTGAGCCGCAGCCCCTCGGTGAGCGACATCATCGCCACCACCGTGCTCGCCCCGATGACGATGCCGAGGAGGGTGAGCGCGGAGCGGAGCACGTTCGCGCGCAAGGTCGCGAAGGCCATGGCGAGCGTGTCGAGGAGCGCGATCATTCGTAGCGGAGCGCCTCCACCGGATCGAGCCGGGCCGCCCGCCAGGCGGGCCAGGAGCCGAAGAGGAGCCCCACCCCGGCGGAGAAGCCGAGGCCGAGGGCCACCGCCGAGGGCGTCACCGCCGCGGCGAGCGGCGTCACGGCCGCGACGATCTGGGCGACCCCGAGGCCGAGGAACGTGCCGACCGCGCCTCCCAGCGCCGCCACGACGGAAGACTCGACCAGGAACTGGAGCAGGATGGTGCGGCGCCGCGCCCCCAGCGCGCGGCGGACGCCGATCTCGCGGGTCCGCTCGGTCACGGAGACGAGCATGATGTTCATGATGCCGATGCCGCCCACGACGAGCGTGATGAGGCCGACGCCGACGGCGACGCCGTAGAGCGCGCCGGTGAGCTGGCCGTAGAGCCGGAGCACCTGGTCCTGGCGGTTGAGCGCGAAGTCGTCCTTCTTCTCCGGCGGGACGCGGCGCACGCGGCGCAGGATGCCGGTGAGCTCGTCCTCGAGCGCCTCCATCTTCCCGGGCTCCGTCGCCACGGCGATGGTCATGGAGCGGCGCGAGCCCAGGTCGCGCAGGAGCGTCGTGTAGGGCACGAGCACGTTCACGTCGAGGTCCATGCCCAGCATCCGGCCGCGGCGGGCCATGGTGCCGACGACGGTGAACGGCACGCCGCGCACCAGCACCTTCCGGCCGATGGCCTCCTCGGGCCGCATCCCCTCGAAGAGCCGCTGCGCCACGTCGGCGCCGATGACCGCCGTGTTCCGGGAGAGCTCGACGTCGGGATCCGACAGGAAGCGGCCCTGCGCCACGGTGCCGCCGTTCGTGTCGAGGTAGCGCGGGGACGTGCCGATCACCTGGACGTTCTCGATCTCGCGGTCGAGCCGCGACACGAGCGCCCGCTGCCCCGCCATGGGGGCGACGGCCGTGGCCAGGGTGGACTCCTCCTCGACGGCGCGCAGCTCGGCGATCCCGAAGTTCTTCCGGTTGCGCATCTCCCACCACCCGTCCGACCCCGTGAACCACTTCCACTTGTTGGCGTAGAGCGTGTGCGCGCCGAGGTTCGCCATCTGCGCCTGGAAGGAGCGGTCGAGGCCCTGGATGATGGCCACGATGGCGATGACCGTCATGACGCCGATGACGATGCCGAGCGTGGTGAGGAAGCTGCGGAGGCGCGCCCCCACGAGCGCCGAGACCGCGATGCGCGCCCCCTCGGCGATCTCCGCCGTGGCGCGGACGAAGCGGCGGCGCAGGGCCTTCATGCGCGGGCCGTCCGGCCGGTGCCGAGCGCGGCGACGTCCGCGCCGGGGCCGTCGCCCACGACGCGCCCGTCCGAGAGCCGGATGGCGCGCGGGCAACGGGCCGCGAGCCGGGGCTCGTGCGTCACGAGCAGGATGGTGTGGCCGCGCCGGTGGAGGTCCTCGAAGAGCCCGATGATCTCCTCGCCGGTGGTGGAGTCGAGGTTGCCGGTGGGCTCGTCCGCGAGGAGGAGCGACGGCTCGCCCACGAGGGCGCGGGCGATGGCGACGCGCTGGCGCTGGCCGCCCGAGAGCTCGTTCGGCCGGTGGTGCATGCGGTTCGCGAGGCCCACCGCCCCGAGGGCGGACTCGGCGCGGGCCCGCCGCTCCCGCCTCGGGATCCCGCGGTACACGAGCGGCAGCTCCACGTTCGCGACGGCGGAGGCGCGGGGCAGGAGCTGGAACGTCTGGAAGACGAACCCGATCTCCCGGTTGCGCAGGTCCGCGAGCGCGTCGTCCGGGAGCCCCTGCACGTCGGCGCCGGCGAGCCGGTAGGACCCCGACGTGGGCGTGTCGAGGCAGCCGACGAGGTTCATGAGGGTCGACTTCCCCGAGCCCGACTGCCCCACGATGGCCACCCACTCGCCCCGCCCGATCGCGAAGGACACGCCGTCGAGGGCGCGCACGATCTCGCCGCCCACGACGTAGTGGCGCGCCAGGTCCCTGATCTCGATGAGCGGGTCGGCCACGCGCCTATCCCTTGCTCTTCGGCTTCCCGCCCGGGGGCTCCTCGGTGACGCGCCGGCCGTCCGCGATCTCGCGGGAGAGGATCCGGTACGGGCCCTCGACCACCTTCTCGCCCTCCCCGACGCCGGAGACGATCTCGATCTCCGTGTCGCTGGCGAGGCCGGTCTCGACGGGCCGGAGCTTCGCCACGCCGCCCTCGATCACGAACACCACCTTCCGCAGCGGCTCGCGGCGGGGCTTCTTCGCCGCGCCGGCGGGCGGCGGCGGCGCCTGGTCGGCGGGGTCCTTCTTCTTCCCGCCGCTGGCCAGGTCCTTCTCCGGGCGGACCGTCACCGCCTGGATGGGGACCACGATGGCGGACTCCCGCGTGTCGGTGGAGATGGAGGCCTGTCCGCTCATGCCGGGGAGGGCGCCGGGCACGGGCTGCGTGAGCGCCAGGCGCACGAAGAACGTCGTCACCTCGGCCTCGGTGCCCGCGTTCTTCACGGTGGCGTTCCGGGCGACCTCCACGACCGCCGCGGGGAACTTCCTGTCCTGGAACGCGTCGATCTCGATCTCGGCGGGATCGCCCTCCTTCACGAACACGACCTCGTGCTCGCCCACCTCGACCTTCGCCTCCATCTGGGAGAGCGTCGAGATGACGAGGATGACGTCCTCGGAGAAGTCGCTGCCGCGCACGCGCTCGCCCACCTTCTTCACGAGGCTCGTCACGACGCCGTCGATGGGCGCGACGAGCGTGGTGAGCGAGAGGAAGTGGCGCGCCTCGCGGAGGGCGGCGTCGGCCTGGTCGATGCGCCCCTGGGCGGCCTCCACCCGCGCGCGCCCCCCGGCGAGGTTCGAGCGCGCCACCTCGAGCTCGGCGGGGCTGGCGTTGCCGGTCCGCGCCAGCTTCTCGACGCGGCCCAGCTCCTGCTCGAGCTGGGTCACCTGGACCGCCTGCATCTGGCGGTCGGCGATGGCCGAGGCGCGCGCCGCCTCCTGCTGCGCGACCTGGGCGGCGTAGCGCCGCGAATCGATGCGTCCCAGGACCCGGCCGCGCGAGACGCGGTCGCCCTCCTTCACGGTGAGCTCGAGGAGGTCTCCCGTGATGTTGGACGAGAGCTTCACCTCGGTGGCGGCCTGGAGCTTCCCGGCCGCGGTGACGAGGCGGGTGATGGGGCCCTTGCGCGCGGTCGCCGACTGGATGGCGAGGGGCGGCTCGGGCGTGGGCCGGAGCGAGGCCACCACCACCGCCACGACGGCCACGGCGAAGGCGGCGGCGCCGATGCGCTTCGGCCAGCTCATGCGGATGCGGGCCGGAGGGGGAGCGAGGATGGGCGTCTCGGGAGCGGCGCGCTCGGGCGCATCGCCCGGCTTCGGGGCGGCGGTCGGGGGAGGCATGGCTAGATCGGTCCTCCTGCGGCACGGGCCAGATCGGCGCGCGCGACGGCCTCGTCGATGCGCGCCTGGACGAGCGACAGCTCCGCCTGCGTCTGCTTGAGGGAGGCGTCCCGGATCTCGAGCTGGTTCGCGAGGCCGGCCTCGAGCCGCTCGCGGGCGAGGCCGAGCCCCTGCTCCGCGAGGGCCAGCCCCTCCCCGGCGAGCCTCACCTGGCGGGAGAGGGAGACGAGCGCGGCGCGCGCGTCGGCGATCTCCTGGGTCACGAGCGCGCCGGTCTTCTCCTCGGAGGCGCGGGCCCGGCGGAGCTGCGCGTCGGCGCGCCGCGCGTTCGCGACGGTGCGGCGGCCCTCGAAGAGGTTCCAGGAGAGGACGAGCTGTGCGGTGGCCGAGTAGGCGCGGCTGGGATCCCCGTAGACGGACTCGGGCGCCCCGAGGGCGTATCCCGAGCGCGCGTAGGTGGCCTGCGCCGAGAGCGCGGGGAGATAGCCCGCGCGAGCGCCCCCCGCCGCGGCGCTCGCCGCGTCGACGAGCGCCGCCTGGGCGGAGAGGACGGGGCGGCGCTCCCGGGCGGCGGCGAGGAGCGCCTCGAGCG
>DATDDC010000135.1:0-6202 GCA_036523995.1 Anaeromyxobacter sp. | reverse complement strand
CCCCGAGGAACATGGAGCCGAGGAGGACGAACGCGGCCACGACAAGCGCCTCGGGGACGAGGAACCACCGCTTCGCCGCCGTCGCGATCGCGATCTCGGCCCGGCCCTTCTGGAAGGGGGCGCCGGGGGGCGACGCCGCCGGAGCGGGGTCCGCCTCTGCGACGGCCGCCACGCCGTCGTGCGGAGCGCCCGCGCCGGCGACGGCCGCGGCGTCCTCCTCTTCGACGTCCTCCTCGTCGTCGTCGAGGACGAGGTCGACCCATCCGCCGGGCGGCTCCGGAAGATCGTACGGGCCGATCTCCAGGATGGCGCGGGGGATCGGCACCCTCGGCTCGGCCGACGCCGAACCGGGCTCGATCACGCTGGCGCTCGAGGTATCCATTGGCTGCCCGCCCGTCTCAGTGGTGATCACAGCGGCGCTCGCTGTCGAGTGGCGTTGGGGCGCGATGCCCCTCAGGGATCTCGGGTGTGCGGACGAGTCGGCCCTGTCGGTGCCCCGCGCACACGCGCCTGGGCACGCGCACGCGGGCGCGGTATGGAAGCGCGGTGTCGAGGCGGCATGGGCGCGGCAAGGAGAAGCTCGATCTCGCGGACCTGGCGGCCGCGCTGCGCCTGCTCGGGCGCGTGGCCGAGGATCGCACCGTGCTCGCGGACGTCGACGCGGAGACGCGCGTCGCGCTCCAGCGCCTCGCGGGCGAGGTGGCTCGCCCGGATCTGCGCAAGCGGAAGAAGCTCCAGAAGGCGCTGCTCCGGAGCGAGCACGCGGCCCGGAGCGCGCGGGACCAGGCGCTCCGCAAGGGCGCCGGCATCCGGAAGCTCCGCGAGGCGCCGGTGTTCGCGGCGCCGCTGCCGCCGCTTCCGCCGCCCGGGACGGACGCTTCGGCCTGGTGGCCGCGCCTCCCCGCGGACGGGCCCGAGCGCGCCGCCGCGGACGGAGGCCGGACGGAGGCGCCGGATCTCGCCGAGCCGCGCAAGTGCTACGTGTGCAAGGTGCCCTATCGCCGGCTGCACCGGTTCTACGACCAGCTCTGCCCCGCGTGCGGCGCGGAGAACGAGGCCCGCCGCGCCGCGACCGCCGACCTCCGCGGCCGCGTCGCGCTCGTCACCGGCGCGCGCGTCAAGATCGGGTACCACGCCGCGGTCATGCTGCTCCGCGCCGGCTGCTCGGTCGTGGCGCTGACGCGCTTCCCGCGCGACGCGGCGGCGCGCTACGCGCGCGAGCCCGACTTCGCGGCCTGGAAGGACCGGCTCTCCATCTACGGGGTGGACCTCCGCCACACGCCGGGCGTGGAGGTCCTCTGCCGCCGGCTCGATTCCGCGCTGCCGCGGCTCGATTTCCAGCTCCACAACGCCTGCCAGACCGTGCGCCGCCCGCCGGGCTTCTACGCGCACCTCGTCGAGGCCGAGGGAGCGCCGCTCTCCGCGCTTCCGCCGGTGGCGCGCCCGCTCGTGCGCGACTACGAGGGCCTCCGCGCGGAGGTGCTGCACCGGCGCTCCGCCGCGGGCGTCGCCACCCCGGCGCTCCTCTCCCAGGCGGGAAGCGAGGCGGATCTCCTTCTGCCGGGGAAGGCCGGGCTGGAGCTCTTCCCGCGGGGCGTGCTGGATCAGGACCTCCAGCAGGTGGACCTGCGCACGCACAACTCCTGGCGCCTCGCGCTGCACGAGGTGCCGACGCTCGAGCTCCTCGAGGTCCTGCTCGTGAACGCGACGGGGCCGTTCGTGCTCACGGCGCGCCTCAAGCCGCTCATGCTGCGCGTGCGCGAGGCGCCGAAGGGCACCGCCACGAGCGCCGATCCGGCGAAGCACGTCGTGCTCGTGTCCGCCATGGAGGGGCAGTTCTACCGCGAGCACAAGACCTGGCGGCACCCGCACACCAACATGGCCAAGGCCGCGCTCAACATGCTCGTGCGGACGAGCGCGGCGGACCTGGCGCGCGACGGCATCCACCTCAACGCGGTGGACACGGGATGGGTGACGGACGAGGACCCGCTGCACCTCGCCGCGCGCAAGGCCGAGGAGCACGCCTTCTCGCCGCCGCTCGACGTGGTGGACGGCGCGGCGCGCATCGTGGCCCCCATCTTCGAAGGGTTCCGGACCGGGAAGCACGCGGCCGGCCTCTTCTACAAGGACTACCGCCCCGCGCCGTGGTGAGCGCTCCGCCGTGCCGCGCGCGGGGGCCGAGCGTCGAATCACCATCGGTCCCTGAGCCGCGCCGCGTAGCTCTCCGGCGCCTCGAGGTGGACGTCGTCCCCCATGAACAGGGGCGCGAACCAGGTGTCGTAGTTGGGATAGAGCGGGCGGAAGGCGGGCCGGGAGCAGAGCTTCACGTGCAGCATCCACCCGGAGTCCTTCCGGGGCTCCGGGCTCGAGTGGAACGCGAGCGTGAACGCGTGCGTCCCGCTCTCCTCGTAGAAGGAGAGGACGCGCGCCATCCCCGCCGCGAACCCCGCGGCCTGCGCCGCGGTCACCTCGGCCAGGCTCTCCACGCCGGGGAGGAGGCCCCAGATCTCCTTCTGGTGCGACGGCGCGAACGCCGCGAGCCACTCCACCGGCCCCGTCGCGCCGACGTGGCGCGGACCTCCGCGCTCCCGCTCCAGGAGCTCCTCGAAGAAGGGCCGGCCGGTCCGGGCCCGGTGATCGGCCGCTGCGCCCATGGCGCGCGCGAGGGCGGAGTAGGGGACGGCCCGGACGTGCACCTGGAAGTGCGGATGAGGGACGGAGCTGCCGCCGGGCTGGAGGAAGTTCATCCCCGCGACGTGGTGGACGAGCGCGGCGTCCCCCGCGCGAGCGCGCCGGACGAGCTCGCCCGAGGCGAGGATGGCGTCGGCGAGGGCCCTCTCCGAGACCTGCGAAGGGAAGAGCACGTGCCTCGCCGGGTCGACGACGACGACGGAGTCGACGGCGCACTTGGAGAAGAGGTTCGGCATGGCCAGGGCGTCGCCGATGCGGAGCTGCCCCTCCGGTGCGAGGCCGGGGAGGAAGCGGGTGCCCTTCTCGGCGGCGGCGCAGAACGGGCAGCCGCCGCGCGTCTTCTCCTGGAGGTCCTGGAGGAGCGCCACGTCGGCGGCGCCGAGGAAGGCCTTGGCCTTGTCGCCGAGCGCCGCGTTGATGGAGGCGACGGCGCCGGTGAGCGGATCGGTCCGGTGCTCGATGAGCTGCTCCGCGCGTGCGCCGGAGGGGTCGATGAGCGTCGTGCGCTCCGTCACCGAGACGAGGTCCATCCGTGCCTCCGCGAGCGATGTGTGCGTGCAGCATACCGAAGGCGCCCGGCGCCACCCACTCGCTTCGAGCGTCGCGAGGCAGAGGCCCGAGGCGCGCCGGCGGGGCCGTCAGATCCTTTCCGAGGCTCGCGCGTTCGAGAGGGAGAAAGGAGCTTCCCATGCGCCTCGCCTCGCTCGCCGCCGCCTCTCTCCTCGCCGCCTGCCTCTTCCCCGGCGCCGCCTCGGCCCGGCCCCACGAATCCGGCGCTCGCTCGGGCCCGTGGTCGGTCGAGCTCGTCGACGAGTCCGGGGCGGTCCTCCCCACGTACTTCCACGACGGCCGCGTGTACGTCCTCGGCTCCCTCGGCCGCCGCTACATGGTGCGCGTGCGGAACGGCTCGCCCCGGCGCGTGGAGGTGGTCGTCTCCGTGGACGGCCGCGACGTCATCGACGGGAGGCCGGCGGCGTTCTCGAAGCCCGGCTACGTGGTGAACCCGTGGGGCGAGGTCCTCATCGACGGGTACCGGCTCTCGGAGGCCGCCGTGGCTGCCTTCCGGTTCGGGACCGTGCCGCGGTCGTACGCCGCGCGCATGGGGGACGCCCGCGACGTGGGCGTGATCGGCGTCGCCGTGTTCCCCGAGCGCGAGGTGCTTCGCCGGCCGCCGCCTCCGCCGTACGTCCCCTACGCCTGGGGTGAGCCCCGCGCGGGCGGGCGCAGCGAGGCGCCCGGCGCGCGCAGCGACGCGGCTCCCGCACCGGAGAGCGGGAACGACATGTCCGGGGGCCACGCCCAGGCCGCGCCGGTGCCCGCGCCCGCGCCGGAGAGCGCGGAGCGCCACCGCAAGGCGGAGCGGCCCGGGCTCGGCACCGAGTTCGGAGAGGAGCGCGAGTCTCGCGTGGTCGAGGTGGCCTTCGAGCGCGCGCGCTCGCAGCCCGACGCGGTGCTCGCGCTGCGCTACGACGATCGGGCGGGCCTCCTCGCGCTCGGCATCGACGTGGATCGCCGCGGGCCGGGCTGGCGCGACGAGGCCTCGCTCCGCGAGCGCGCGAACCCGTTCCGCGGAAGCGCCTACGCCGAGCCGCCGGCTGGCTGGGGCCGCTGAGGGAGCGCCGGGGGGACGCGCGGGGGCCGGGCTCCCGGGCCGCGAAGAGCGGGCTCCGGAGCTGCGGCCCCCGCGCCTTCTTCGCCCCGCCGGGGCGTGGCAGGGTGAAGCGGGGCCCCTCTTAGGCATGGCGCATCGCGCCGCGCGGCCGGAATCAGAAGCCGATGGCCACCACCGACCCGCGCACGCTCACACCGAAGCTCCCGGCTCCGAAGCTCGTCGTGGGCGGCCGCCTCGTCGAGTCCCAGGACGGCGCCACCCTCCCCGTCGTGAACCCCGCCACGGGCGAGAAGATCTTCGACGCTCCGGCCGCCGGCGCGAAGGACGTCGACCTCGCCGTCGGCGCGGCGCGCCGCGCCTTCGAGGAGGGCCCCTGGCGCACCATGAGCCCGCGCCAGCGCGGGAGGCTCATCCGCAAGCTCGCCGACCTGCTGTGGGAGCGGCGCGAGGAGTTCGCGCTCGTCGAGTCGCTCGAGAACGGGAAGACGTTCAAGGAGGCGGTGCGCGGCGACGTCGCGCCGGGCGCGGCGACGCTCGCCTACTGGTCCGAGGCGCCGGTGCGCATCCTCGGCGAGGTGCTGCCCGTCGACGGCGCCTTCCACACCTACGTGGTGAAGGAGCCCATCGGCGTCGTCGGGGCGATCGTCCCCTGGAACTTCCCGACCTCGCTCGCGTGCTGGAAGCTCGGGCCCGCGCTCGCGGCGGGGAACACCGTCGTCCTGAAGCCCTCCGAGTACACGCCGCTCACCGCCATGAAGCTCGGCGAGCTGGCGCTCGAGGCGGGCTTCCCCGAGGGCGTCCTGAACGTGGTCACCGGGTACGGCGATCCCGCGGGCGAGGCCATCGCGCGCCACCCCGAGGTGGACAAGGTGAGCTTCACCGGCTCCATCCGCACGGCGCGCCGCCTCATCGCCGCCTCCGGCGAGACCAATCTCAAGAAGCTGACGCTCGAGCTCGGCGGGAAGAGCCCGCAGATCGTCTTCGCCGACGCCGATCGCGAGAAGGCCATGAAGGCCTGCTTCTGGGGCATCTTCGGGAACAAGGGAGAGGTGTGCAACGCGGGCTCCCGCGTCCTCGTGCAGGCGAAGGCCTACGACGGCTTCGTCTCCGAGCTGGCGGAGCGCGCCCGGCGCATGGTGGTCGGCGACCCGCTCGACCCGAAGACGGAGATGGGCGCGCAGGTCTCGAAGCGGCAGATGGAGACGATCCTCGGCTACGTGCGCTCGGGCAAGGACGAGGGCGCCCGGCTCCTCGCGGGCGGCGAGCGCGATCAGGAGGGCGCGAAGGCGAAGGGGAGCTTCGTGAAGCCCACCGTGTTCGGCGACGTGAAGCCCGCCATGACCATCGCGCAGGAGGAGATCTTCGGCCCGGTCCTCGCCTGCATCCGCTTCGAGGACGAGGCCGAGGCCATCTCCATCGCCAACGGCACCCGCTACGGCCTCGCCGCCTCGATCTGGACGTCCGACGTGGCCCGGGCGCACGCGCTGGCGCGGCGCGTGAAGTCGGGCGTCGTGTGGATCAACTGCTTCAGCGAGTTCGACGACGTCTCGCCCTTCGGCGGCTACAAGCAGTCGGGCTGGGGCCGCGATCTCTCCCACCACGCGCTCGACGGCTTCCTGCAGGAGAAGGCGGTCTGGACGAAGCTCCCGGAGTGAGCCATGCGCAAGCCGGCGGACGTGAAGGCCCGGGCGGCGAAGCTGAAGCGCAGGCCGGCCTCGAGCGGCCGCATCGCCCCGGCGAAGGGGGTCTCGCGCCCGGCGGGCCCGGCGAGCGCGCTCGACCGGCTCGACGCCTGGCTCGAGGCGAAGAAGATCGAGAAGGCCAAGATCGGCGGCTTCGACGTGGACGGCGTGTGGCGGGGCAAGTACGTCTCGCTCGAGAAGCTCCGCTCGTGCGCGA
>DATDDC010000134.1:0-2733 GCA_036523995.1 Anaeromyxobacter sp. | reverse complement strand
GCGCTTCGCGGGCGGCGGGACGCGGAGGCCCGGCACCGGCGGCGGCCCCAGCGGCCCCGTGGGCTCCCGCCAGAAGAGCCGGAACGCCTCGTCGAAGAGGGCGCGCTCCTCGGCGCGCGACACGAGCGCCGCGTGGAGCGCCCAGTAGAAGTCCTCCCGGGAGCCGACGCCCACCTCGGCGGCGGCGGTCACGGCCACGTGCCCGCGGCCCGGGCCGACGCGCAGCCCGGCGGCGCGCAGCGTTCGGGCGAACCGCACCACGTTCTCGGCGAGGCGGCCCTCCGGCATGCCTCGTACTCCTTCGAGGGCTCCAGACTACAGGCTACAGGCTAGGGAGAAGGGACCTCGCGCCCATACGACCGGAGTCTCTCCTGAAGCCTGACGCCTGGAGCCTGAAGCCCACATGACCAGCGAACCCGAGCTCACGACCCCTCCGCCACCTCGCGCAGGATGGCCTCCACCTCGGCCCCGCGGATGCGCGCCACGTCGTCCTGGTACTTGAGGAGGACGCCCAGGGTCGCGTCCACCGTCTCGGCGTCGAGCACGTCCTTGTCGAGCGCCTGGAGCGCCTGCGCCCAGTCGAGCGTCTCGGCCACGCCGGGGTGCTTGAAGAGGTCCTTGGCGCGGAGCCGCTGCACGAAGGCCACGACCTCGCGGGAGAGCCGCTCGGCGACGCCGGGCACCCGCAGCCGCAGCACGCGGAGCTCGCGCTCGGCGTCCGGGTAGTCCACCCAGGCGTAGAAGCAGCGCCGCTTCAGGGCGTCGTGGATCTCCCGGGTGCGGTTGGAGGTGATGACGACGATGGGCGGGGCGGCGGCCGTGACGGGGCCGATCTCGGGGATGGTCACCTGGAAGTCCGAGAGCACCTCGAGCAGGAACGCCTCGAACGGCTCGTCGGTCCGGTCGAGCTCGTCGATGAGGAGCACAGGCGGGCCCGCCGGATCC
The DNA here is from genome assembly GCA_036523995.1 of Anaeromyxobacter sp. Classification (GTDB taxonomy): domain Bacteria; phylum Myxococcota; class Myxococcia; order Myxococcales; family Anaeromyxobacteraceae; genus Anaeromyxobacter. Next base: position 1,788 of record DATDDC010000134.1, on the reverse strand, counting down.
GGCTCCAGGGCCTGCAGGAGCGGGCGCTTCACGAGGAAGCGCTCCGAGAAGAGGTCGTGCTCCATGCGGGCGCGGTCGGCCGAGTGCGTGGCCTCCGCGATGCGGATCTCGAGCATCTGCCGGGCGTAGTCCCACTCGTACACGGCCGAGGAGAGGTCGAGCCCCTCGTAGCACTGGAGCCGGATGAGCCTGCGCTCCAGCGTGCGCGCCAGGACCTTCGCGACCTCGGTCTTCCCCACGCCCGCCTCGCCCTCGAGGAAGAGCGGGCGGGCGAGGCGCAGCGAGAGGAAGAGCGCCGTGGCGAGGCTGCGATCGGCGACGTAGTCGCCCCCGGCGAGGAGGGCGAGCGTCGCGTCGACGGAGGACGGGAGGGGCCGCGGAGCCGTCACTCGCGCCCCCTCCCTCGACTCACTTGCACGCCTCCACCGCCCGGCGGGCGAGGACGCCGATGAGGTGGGCCCGGTACTCGCCGCTCCCGAACGGATCGCTCGTGAGCCCCGTGCTCGGCACCTTCACGCCGTCGAGCGCGTCGGGGGCGAACTTCTTGGAGAGCGCCGCCTCGATCTCCTTCGAGCGGAAGACGCCGCCGCCCGCGCCGGTCACGGCGGCGCGGATGCCCGCCGGCCCCTTCGCCACGAACACGCCGACGAGCGCGAAGCGGGAGGCGGGGTGCGGGAACTTCGCGTAGCAGGCCTTCTCCGGGATGGGGAAGCGCACCGCCACGATGAGCTCGTCCGGCTGGAGGGCGGTCTCGAACATGCCCTTGAAGAACTGATCCGCCGGGATGGTGCGCCGATCGGTCTGGATGGTGGCGCCGAGGGCGAGCACCGCCGCCGGGTAGTCTGCGGAGGGATCGTCGTGCGCCAGCGAGCCGCCGATGGTCCCGCGGTTGCGGACCTGGGCGTCGCCGATGTGCCCGGCCAGGTCGGCGATGGCGGGGATGGCCTTCCGCGCCTCGGCGGACTCGGCCACGTCGGCGTGGGTGGCGGCCCCGCCGACGACGAGCTCCTTCCCGTCGACCTTCACGCCCTTGAGCTCCTTGAGGGCCGCCACCGAGACGAGGTCGGAGGGCTCGGCGAGGCCGAGCTTCATGACGGGGATGAGGCTCTGGCCGCCGCCGAGGTACTTGCCCTCCTTGGCCTTCTTCTGCGCGGCCACGGCCGCGGCGACGCTGTCCGGACGAATGAACTGGAAGTCGTTCATGGCCGCCTCCTCTAGCTCTTCCTCGCGTCGCGGATGGTGCGCCAGACGCGCTCCGGCGTCGCAGGCATGTCGATGTGACGGACGCCCAGGTCCTTGAGGGCGTCCACCACGGCGTTGATCACGGCCGGCGGCGAGCCGATGGAGCCCGTCTCCCCGACCCCCTTCGCGCCGAGCGGGTTGTGCGTGCAGTTCGTCGCGTGGGTCGCGGCCGTCATGGTGGGAACGTCCGCCGCGCGGGGCATGGTGTACGAGAGGAACGAGCCGGAGACGAGCTGGCCCGCCTCGTCGTACAGCGCGCCCTCGAGGAGCGCCTGGCCGACGCCGATGGCGACCCCGCCGTGCACCTGGCCCTCCACGATCATCGGGTTCACGACGCGTCCCACGTCGTCCACCGCCGTGAACGCGACCACCTCCGTCTGGCCGGTATCGGGATCGACCTCCACCTCGGCGATGTGCGCTCCCGCCGGGAACGTGAAGTTCTTGGGATCGTAGAACGCGGTCTCCTCCAGCCCGGGCTCGAGGCCCGCCGGATACTTGTGCGGAACGTACGCGGTGAGCGCGATCTCGCCGAAGGTCTTCGACTTG
>DATDDC010000133.1:0-1725 GCA_036523995.1 Anaeromyxobacter sp. | reverse complement strand
GCCGCCGTCTCCGCCTCGAAGGCCGCGAGCAGGGCCGCGCCGATGCCCCTCCCCTCCGCGCCCGCCAGCATGGCGATGAGCTTCAGGTAGCCGCCCAGGGCGAGCGTCCCCTCGCGCAGGAACCAGGCGAGGCCGCGGATGGCGCCGCCGTCTTCCGCCACGAGGAGCCCCTCGCCGCGCCCGTGGGCCGCCGCGAGCGACCGCTCCAGGGCGGCGGCGTCGCGCCGGTAGCGAATCATGAGGGGGAGCTCCGCGAGCGCGCGGGCGAGGGACGGGATCTCTCCGGGCTCGAGGGGCCTCGTGCGCATGGCCCCGATCCTACTTCACCGGAACGGCAGGATCGCCACGGGCACGACGCCGTCGGACGCGCGCAGGACCACGTGATCGCCGGCGGGGAGGTCGAACCAGAGCCGCGCCCAGCCGTCGGCGTCCTCGCGCCCGAGGAGCGCCGCCCCCTCGACCGAGACGTCGAGGCCGGCCGCGGGCAAGGTCACGGTCAGCGACTCGAGCGCGGCGGCGCCCTCGTTCCGCACCTCGGCCGCGCCGTCGGGACGGTAGACCACCTCGACGTCCCCGAGCGCGCGCAGCCGATCGCCCGCCTCCGCCCACGCGAGCGAGGCGAGCCGCCCGACCCGGGCGCGGGCCGCGACCCGGGCGAAGGCGGCGTCGAGGGCCGGGTGGATGGCGAGCGCGCCGCCCGACCCCACGACGGCGAGGCGGGCCCGATGGGCCTGGAGGTGCGTCGTGGCGGCGGAGGGGCCGAGGTACGTGTGCGCGACGAAGAGACCCCGCTCCGCCTCGAGGGCCGCGAGCGCCGCATCGGAGAGCGCCGCCGCGAGCTCTCGGGGCGACGCGTAGAACATCGACGAGCGGAACGCCCAGAGGCGCGGATCGTTCGGGAGCGGGAAGATGGCCGGGCGCGCCGCCGCCGGATCGCCGCCGAGCACGTTCACGATGCGCGTCCCGGCCCGCCCGTCCACGTCTCCGGCGGCCCACACCCAGCGGACGCCGGCGCGCTCGAGCAGGTCGCGGATCCCCCAGGGTCCGTCGCCCGCGCCGCGCGAGGCGATCGCCTCGCAGTTCGTGTACGGCTCGTGGTCGATCCACGTGACCGGCCGCCACTCCGCGGCGGAGGCGAGGCCCGTGCGCACGGCGTCGCGCCCGTCCCGCTCCGGGGTGATCGAGTGGAGCGCCACCTCGGAGCCGCACACGGCGAGGTCGTCGGCCAGGAGGCGCACCTCGGGATCGTCGAGGGCGCCGCTCCTGGCGTGCGCGAAGAAGGTGCGGGTCACCTTGAGGCCGCGGCCGAGCAGCCCGGCGCCGACGCCCCCCGAGGCGCGCGGATCGGAGCTGCCCCACAGGACGGCGCGCAGCGCCGCGGCGTCCGTCCGGTCGGCGTGATCCGTGAGGACGACGGCGGCCCGCGCCCCCGCCGGCCAGCGCTCCACCACCACCGGGAGGAAGCGGCTCTCCGGCGCGAGCGGGTAGAGCGTCACCCGCAGCTCGTCGGCGTCGCCCGCGAGCCGGGTCGACCCGCGCACCGGCCGGCGCACCTCCAGCTCGCCCCAGCGGATGCCGTGCGACCGCCCGGGAGCGGGAAGGTGCTCGAGGCAGGCCGCGTAGGTGGAGAAGGGACGCTCCTCGGCGTCGTCGAGAAGGAGCGAGACCGCGACGCCGCGTCGCTCGGGCTCGATGCGGGCGGCGGCGAGGCCCGGCCCTCCCGCG
>DATDDC010000132.1:0-9861 GCA_036523995.1 Anaeromyxobacter sp. | reverse complement strand
CGACGGCCAGGGTGAGCCGGGGCATGGGGACTCCTTTCCGGGCCGACAGCGTTCGCTCGCCGTCGCCGCCGTGTCGAGCGCTCGGACGGGGGTGCCGGCCGCGCGCCGCGCCCGCCCTACGCGCGCCGCCCGGATCTATTTCCGTCGGCCGGCGCCCACAGGCATCACCCCTCGGCCGCCCGCCGCGACGATCGGAACAGCTCCGAGAGGACCTCCTCGAGCGGCGGGTCCTCGACGGTGAGGTCCGCCACCGGCAGCGCGCCGAGCATGCGCGCCACCGCCTGGGAGACGTCCTCCGCGGCGACCTGGAACGTGGCCTGCCCGGGCTCGGCCGAGACCACCTTGCCGAACCGCCCCAGGTCGTCGGCCGGAGCGCCGTTTCCGTTCGCGAAGCGCACCACGATGCGCTTGTCGGGCCTCACCTTGAGCGAGAGCGCGCGCAGGTCGCCGTCGTAGATGAGCCTGCCCCGGTCGATGACGATGACGCGCGGGCAGAGCTGCACCACGTCCTCCATGTAGTGGCTCGTGAGGAGCACGGTCGCGCCGAACCGCTCGTTGTAGGCGCGGATGAAGCCGCGCACCGTCGCCTGCATCGACACGTCGAGCCCGATGGTGGGCTCGTCGAGGAAGAGGATCTTCGGCCTGTGGAGGAGCGCGGCGGCGAGCTCGCACTTCATCCGCTCGCCGAGCGAGAGCTGCCGGGTGGGCTTCCCCAGGAGGTCGCCGAGCTCGAGGAGCCGGACGAGCTCCGACAAGGTCTCGTCGAACGCCGGCCTGGGGATCTCGTAGATGGCCCGGTTCATCGCGAACGTCTCGGCGGGCGGGAGATCCCAGATGAGCTGCTGCTTCTGGCCCATGACGAGCGTGATGGCCTTGAGGAAGTCCGCCTCGCGGCGGCGCGGCACGTGGCCGGCGACGCGCACGTCGCCGGACGTCGGGTGGAGGAGCCCGGACAGCATCTTGAGCGTCGTCGTCTTCCCGGCGCCGTTCGGGCCGAGGAAGCCGACCCGCTCGCCCTCACCGACGGAGAAGTCGATGCCGTCCACCGCCCGCACCGTGTCGTAGTGGCGGCGGAACAGCGAGCGCAGGGCCGCCCCGAGCCCGGCGTCCCGGCGGTGGACCCGATAGTGCTTGGTGAGGCCGCGGACTTCGATCACGGATGGTGATCTAGCGGGCCAGCCCTGCGAGGGGCAACCCCCGCGGCCCGCGGTCGCATACGATGAGACCATGGCCCAGAAGAAGCGACCGGTGACGAAGAGCGGCCGACCCCGCGCCCGCAAGGGGGTGAAGCTCGAGCCGACCCAGCTCCGCCCCGCGGAGCTAGCGCTCGCCGAGCGCCCGCCCGAGCTCGAGGCGCTCGCGAAGGCGGTGGAGGCGGACGGGGGCGCCGTCCTCGCCGCGTACAGGGAGCCCTTGGGCGGGCACCCGCTGCTCTTCGTCGCGCTCCCCGTGGACAAGGTCGAGCGCACGCCCTTCCAGCGCGACGTCTCGGACCCGCACGTGCGCAGGCTCACCCTGGCGATGGACAAGACGAAGCGGTACCTCGATCCCATCATCGCGGTGCGCGAGGGCGACGGGTACATGACGCCGAACGGCGGCCACCGCCTCACCGCGCTCAAGGAGCTCGGCGCGAAGACCGTGCTCGCGCTCCTCGTCCCGGAGCGGAGCGTCGCCTACCAGATCCTCGCGCTCAACATCGAGAAGGCGCACAACCTCCGCGAGAAGGCGCTCGAGGTCGTTCGCATGTACAAGGACCTCTCGGGCTCCCTCGATCCCAGGGAGTCGGAGATGGCCCTCGAGTTCGAGGAGCCCGGCCTCGTCACCCTCGGCTTCGCCTACGAGCAGCGCGGCCGCCTCTCGGGGAGCGCCTACGCGCCGATCCTGAGGAAGGTCGACGGGTTCCTCGAGGAGAAGCTCTCGGCGGCCTCCAGGGAGCGGGAGCGGCGGGCGAAGCTCGTGCTCGACTTCGACGACGCGGTCTCCGAGGCGGTGGCCCGCCTCAAGGAGAAGGGCTTCCAGTCGCCGTACCTCAAGGCGTTCGTCGTGGCGCGCGTGAACCCGCTCCGCTTCATGAAGGGCGGGGCGCCGCCCATGGACGAGCTCTTCGCCTCGATGACGAAGCGCGCTCGCGGGATGGACCCGGGCAGGATCCGCCAGGAGGACGTGGTCCGGTCGGGCGGCTCGCCCGCGGAAGCGGAGTGAGCGCGGCGCCGGGGCTGAAAGGGAAAGGAAAAGAGGAGGGTCCGAGGCCTCAGTCGAGCTGTTCCTGGAGTATGCCTGCGGACCCTCCGGACCACGTCCGCGGGGGCGCGCGGAGGGTCCGTGGCTCTAGACGCGCGAGACCCGTGGTCGGGGACAGGCCCGCTCGGGGCGCTTCAGCGCCTCGCCGGCCGCTCGGTCTTCTCCGTCCTCGCGAGGACGAGCCGCCTCTCCAGCTCGCCGCCGATCGTGGCGAGGGTCGCCTCGTCGACGTGGCGCTCCGCGTACGGGAAGAGTTCGCGCTCCTCCCAGCGGATGTGTCGCTCGAGCAGGTCCGCGAACGAGGAGAGCTGGCCCCGCAGATCGCTCGGCTTCGCCGAGCGCGCCGCCTCGAGCAGGCGAGCCATCTCGCCGTGCTCCGCGCGGAGCCGGGACATGTCGGGGCCCGTGATGACGTTGCCGAGCAGCTCCTCCTCCGCGCGCGTGTGCATCCGCAGGACCTGGTCCTCGAAGCGCCTCGCGAGGGCCAGGAGGCCGGGGAGATCCTTCGGCGCGCCCGCCGACTCGGCGTGGCCGGCGAGCCCCTTCTTGAGCTGGAAGGCGACGAGGAGCGCCTGGTGGTGGTCGCTCGACAGGGGCTTGAGCTCGCGGGAGCGCCTCATGCCGCGATGGTCTCCGGGACGCGCGTCCGGCGCAAGCGACCCGAGGTCTTTTGCGGCATTGAGACCGAGCCTCGGCGCCCTGCGGCAGGCGGTCCACGCAAACCTTGACGCTTTGCGCCATGGAGGCTAGATCACACCGAGCAAGCGATCGATTCCAGAGTCAACGGGAGCGTCCATGGGCATGAACGGTTCCACCCCCCGCGGCCGCCGCGCCGCCGTCGTCGCCGGCCTCCGCACGCCTTTCGTGAAGGCGGGCACGGACTTCAAGGATCTCTCCGCGGTCGACCTCGGCGCGCTCGTCGTGAACGAGGTGGTGGCGCGGAGCGGGCTGTCGCCGAAGGAGTTCGACTCGGTCGTCTTCGGCCAGGTGATCCCGTCCACGACGGTGACGCTCATCGGGCGCGAGATGGTGCTCCGCACCCAGCTCCCGAGGAGCGTACAGGCACACACCGTGTCCCGGGCCTGCGCCACGTCGATCCAGACCGCGACCGACGCCGCCGACCAGATCGCGCTCGGCCACTCCGACGTCGCCATCGCCGGCGGCGCCGAGGCGACGTCCGACGCGCCCATCTTCGCCTCTCGCCGCCTCGCCCACGCGCTCGTGGACCTCTCCCGGGCGAAGTCGCTCGGCGATCGCGCCCGGATCCTGACCGGGCTCAGGCCGCGGGACTTCGCGCCCGTTCCGCCCGCGCTGAAGGAGCCGACCACCGGGCTCACCATGGGCGAGTCCGCGGAGCACATGGCCCAGAAGAACGGCATCTCCCGCGAGGCGCAGGACGAGTTCGCGGCGAAGAGCCATGCCCGGGCCAGCGCGGCCTGGTCCGCCGGCAAGTTCGACGCCGAGGTCATGCACGTCCCCATCCCGCCGCGGTTCGATCGGACGAGCGCGAAGGACAACGTCGTGCGGAGCGACTCCACCGTCGAGGCGCTCTCGCAGCTCAAGCCCGTGTTCGACCGGAAGTACGGGAGCATCACCGCCGGGAACGCCTCCCCGCTCACCGACGGCGCCGCAGCCCTCGTCCTCGTCTCGGAGGAGAAGGCGAAGGCCCTGGGGATGGCGCCCCTCGGCTTCCTCCGCGCCTACGCCTACGCCGCCCTCGATCCCAGGGACCAGCTCCTCCAGGGCCCGGCCTACGCGGCCCCGGTGGCGCTGGAGCGCGCGGGGCTCAAGCTCGCGGACATGGACCTCGTGGACATGCACGAGGCCTTCGCGGCGCAGGTGCTCTCGAACCTCAAGGCCTTCGCCTCGCGGTCGTTCGCGGAGAAGGAGCTGGGCCGGCCCGAGCCGCTCGGCGAGATCGACCCCGCCAAGCTCAACGTGAACGGCGGCTCGATCGCGCTCGGCCACCCCTTCGCGGCCACCGGCGCCCGCATGATCCTGCAGACGCTGCGCGAGCTCGGGCGCCGCAAGGGGCAGTACGCGCTCCTCACCGTCTGCGCGGCCGGGGCGCTCGGCGCCGCGCTGGTGCTCGAGCGGGAATGAGGGCGGCCGGGCGGGCAAGTTCACGGATCGACGAGGCGGGGTGCGCCATGACGGAGACGACCACCATGATGGATCCACGCGCTGCCACGGCCGAGAGGCCGGCCAACTTCCGGGTGGAGACGAAGGGGGGCGTGGCCACCCTCCTCCTCGACGTCCCCGGCGAGCGCGTGAACACGCTCCAGCCCTCGGTGATGCTGGAGTTCGTCGCCCTCATGCAGAGGCTCGAGAAGGACCCCGCCGTGAAGGCGGTGGTCCTCGCCAGCGCGAAGCCGGACGGCTTCGTGGCGGGCGCCAAGATCGAGATGATGCAGGGCGCGAAGGACGCGGCGAGCGCGGAGAAGCTGGCGCGCGACGGCCAGGCGGTCTTCGACGCGCTGGAGATGTGGCCGAAGCCGGTGGTGGCCGCCATCCACGGCGCCTGCCTCGGCGGCGGCCTGGAGTGGGCCATGGCCTGCCACTACCGCGTGGCGGCGAACGATCCCAGGACGCAGCTCGGCCAGCCGGAGGTGCAGCTCGGGCTCATCCCCGGCGGCGGCGGGACCCAGCGGCTGCCGCGGCTCGTGGGGCTGCAGACGGCGCTCGACCTCATCCTCACCGGGAGGAGCGTGAAGGCGAGGAAGGCGCTCCAGATCGGCCTCGTCGACGAGGCCGTGCCGCCCGCGCTCCTCGTCGAGATCGCCCGCGCCCGCGCCGCGGAGCTGGCGTCGGGGAAGCTCCGCCGCGAGAGGCGGAGCGGCAAGGGCGGGGCCATCGAGCGCGTGGCGAGGATCGCCCTCGAGGAGAACGCGCTCGGCCGCGAGGTCGTCTTCCGGCAGGCCCGCAAGACCGTCCTCGCGAAGACGAAGGGCCACTACCCGGCCCCCCTCGCCGCCATCGACGCCATCGAGCACGGCTACCAGAAGGGCTTCGCGAAGGGGCTGGAGCGCGAGGCGAAGCGCTTCGGCGAGCTCGCCATGTCCGAGGTGGCGCGCCGGCTCATGGAGATCTTCTTCGCCACCACCGCGCTGAAGCGCGACAACGGCACGGACGACCCCTCGGTGAAGCCGCGCGCCGTGGAGCGCGTGGGCGTGCTCGGCGGCGGGCTCATGGGGAGCGGCATCGCCTACGTGACCGTGAACGCCGGCATCCCGGTCCGCGTGCGCGAGAAGGACGACGCGGCCTCGGCGAAGGCCCTCGCCTCGGTGCGGTCGATCCTCGACGAGCGCGTGGAGAAGCGGTCCATCGACCGGCTCGAGCGCGCCGAGAAGATGAGGCTCCTCACCGCCACCACCGACTGGTCGGGCTTCGAGCGGGCGGACCTCCTCATCGAGGCCGTCTTCGAGGACCTGGCGCTGAAGCAGGAGATGGTGCGGGCCTTCGAGGCCGTGAGCTCGAACGGCATCTTCGCGAGCAACACGTCCTCCATCCCCATCGCGAAGATCGCCGAGGCCTCGCGCCGGCCGGAGGCGGTGCTCGGCATGCACTACTTCTCGCCGGTGAACAAGATGCCGCTCCTCGAGGTGATCGCGACGCCGAGGACCTCGAAGGAGGCCATCGCCACCGCGGTGGCCGTCGGCAAGAAGCAGGGCAAGACCGTCATCGTCGTGGGCGACGGCCCCGGGTTCTACACGAGCCGCATCCTCGGTCCGTACATGAACGAGGCCGCCCAGCTCCTCCTCGAGGGAGCCGACATCGAGGCGCTGGACCGCGCCATCGTGCGGTTCGGCTTCCCGGTGGGCCCCATCACCCTCCTCGACGAGGTGGGCATCGACGTCGGCGCGAAGGTCGGGAAGATCTTGCACGCGGCCTTCGGCGATCGGATGTCGCCGCCGGACGCGCTCGGCGCCGTCGTGGCGGCGGGGCGGCTCGGCCGAAAGAACAAGAAAGGCTTCTACACCTACGACGGCAAGGCGAAGCGCGTCGATCCGACGGTGTACGATCTCGTGCCCGGCGGCAGGGCCCGCAAGGCCTTCGCGCCCGAGGAGATGCAGGAGCGCGTGGTGCTCCAGATGCTGAACGAGGCCATCCGCTGCCTCGGCGAGGGGATCCTGCGCGGCCCGCGCGACGGCGATATCGGCGCGGTCTTCGGCCTCGGGTTCCCGCCGTTCCTCGGCGGTCCCTTCCGCCACGCCGACGCCATCGGAACGAAGAGGCTATTGGAGCGAATGGTTGCGCTCCGCGAGCGCCACGGCGCGCGCTTCGAGCCCGCGCCGCTCCTCGTCGAAAAGGGCAGGACCGGCGAACGGTTCCACGCCTGATCGTCCCCGCTGCCGGACCCATGGAGTCGGGGGGACCCGGTTGCGACCCCCAGGCGCATGGGTCAATTCGCCCATCGTTGCGCGCAATCGCGCACCGCCATCGTCTTCCGGATAGCGGCGATCCGCGCAATTCGCGCGCGGGTGCGGTGCGTTGTCGCGCGATCGCGGTTCGTCCATTCCGCCGCACCCGCCGATCCTCGCGGCATTCGGAGATCGCAGTAGACAGGCATCCGATCGGCTGTCCCTTGGATCAAGGACAGCGGCGCGCGCGGACGGACGCAAGGCTTGCGGCATCCGGTCGCTGCGCCGAGCTGACACATTTGATGCACTCGCCCCTGTCGGCTTCACCCAACAACGGCAGGGAGGAGTTCAATGAACGGATTTTATCGGAGAGCGGCGACCCTCGTGTTCGCGGGCGCGCTCGCCCTGGCTGGCTGTCAGGGCTCGAAGGGCGACGCGGGCGCGAACGGCGCCAACGGTGCCGACGGCAACGGCGGCCCGACGGGACCCACCGGCCCCACCGGCCCGACGGGCCCCGGCGGCATTCCCGGCGTGCCCGGCGTGAGCAACGGGCTCGTGGTCGACGTGCTGAGCGTCAGCGCGACCTCGCCGATCACCGTCCACTTCACGCTGAAGGACGACCGCGGCTTCGCCGTCGACCTCGCCGGCGTCTACTCGGTCAACACCGTCATGCAGCCGCGCTTCGGGCTCGCCTACACGAGCACGGACGCGAGCGGGAACCAGCTGCCGTACACGGTCTACACGAAGAGCGGCGCGACGCCGCAGCCCACGGTCTACAACCCTGCGACCGCCGGCCAGGGCACGCTCGTCCAGAACTCGTACGGGGACTACACGTACACGTTCCCGACGACGACGACGCCGAGCGGAGCCGTGGCGGTCGACTACGATCCGACCAAGCTCTCGAACACCCACGTGCTGTGGATCCAGGCCACCCGGCAGACGAACCTCTATAACCCCGACGACCCGAAGGGCTTCGCGGCCGCCGACAAGGACTTCTGGTTCGTTCCGGCCGGCGGCGCGCCGGTGAAGCGCGAGCTCGTGAAGACGGAGAACTGCAGCAAGTGCCACCGCGGCTTCGCGCCCGGCGAGCGCTCGATCTCGGGCTCCACGTTCCACGGCGGCGGCCGCATCGAGGCCGGGTTCTGCGGCATCTGCCACAACCCCGGACGCGTCTCGAACCCCTCGGCCGAGGCCAAGGTATTCATCCACCGGCTCCACAACTCCGAGAACCTCCAGCCCGCGAACCTCTTCCACGCGATCAAGTTCGCGTTCCCGCAGGACATCCGGAACTGCGACGCCTGCCACGCCGGCACGGCCCACGGCAGCCAGGCGAAGGGCAACCCGACGCGCTTGGCCTGCGGCTCCTGCCATGACTACGTCTCCTTCACGGGCGCCGGCGCGCTCACCTGCACCCATCCCGTCGCGAAGGACGGGAGCGGCGTGAACGTGACCTGCAACCACACCGGCGGGCAGCGCACGGACGACTCGTCCTGCACCGGCTGTCACGCGCCCTCGGACATCACGAACTACCACGTGACGGTCGCTCCGCCCGATCCCGGCAGCACCCGGGCCGGCGGCACGAACAACAACACGAACGCCAGCTTCCTCGCGGCGGCCGGCCAGGCGCCGGCGGGCGCGAAGAGGGTGACCTACGAGATCAAGTCGGTCGACGCCGTTCCGGTCGGCGGCGCGTTCCAGCCCGCGATCACGTTCCGGTTCCTCGTGGACGACGTCCCGACGCCCATGCAGACCTTCGCGGCGGGCGTCACCACCGAGATCTTCGCCGGCTTCGTCGGATCGCCCAGCGTCTACTTCGCGTTCGCCCTGCCGCAGGACAACCTCCTCGCGACGAAGGGCCAGATCGACTCCCCGGCGGACTTCAACGCGTCGGTGAGCGGGTACATCAAGAAGATCTGGGACGGCAGCGCCACGGGCACGGGCGCGGGGACGATCACCGGCCCTGACGCGAACCAGTTCTACACGATCCAGCTCACGGGCGTGACCATCCCGGCGACGGCGACCCTGCTCACGGGCGGCCTCGGCTACAGCTACTCGCTCTCGAGCACGCCTCCGCTCGTCCAGACCGACGTGCCGGCCTACCCGTACAACGTGGCCATCCCGGGCTACCCGTACATCACGGCGGGCAGCCTCCAGGGCGGCATCAGCGTGCCGGCCCCGAACAAGTGGCAGGTCGCGAACGGCTTCACCGGCCGCCGCCCCATCGTGGACACGGCCAAGTGCCAGACCTGCCACGTGCAGCTCGGCGCGACGCCCTCGTTCCACGCCGGGCAGCGCAACGACGCTCCGACCTGCTCGTTCTGCCACACGCCGAACCGCACGAGCAGCGGCTGGGGCGCCAGCGCCAAGATCTTCATCCACGCGCTGCACGGCGCGCGGGTGCGGACCGAGCCGTTCACCTGGCACGCCACGAGCCCGCTGGGCTTCTCCGAGGTGGAGTTCCCCGGCCGGCTGAACGACTGCACGGCCTGCCACTACGAGCCGGCCGGCTACGTCGGCCACACGTTCAACTTCACCGGGGCCGCGCTGACCAAGACCTCGGGGACGAGCACGAGCGGCTTCAAGGGCACGTTCCCCGGCACGCAGTGCACCGTGGCCGCTCAGTGCACCTGCGGCACCGGCACGAACACGTGCTTCCTCACCGAGTCCGGCAAGGACGCCTTCCCGGACCGCGTGCTCAGCGCCACCGTCGCGGCCTCCCCGTCGGCCACCGTTCCGACGTACGCCTCGCCGGGTGGCCCGAACCCGATCACGATCTCCCCGTACGTGGACGTGAACGCGAACTACGGTCTCGCCTACGCGTTCACTCCGGCGACGGGCGCCATCACGGAGGCCGCTCCCACAACGCTGGTCAACTCGCCGATCGCCGCTGCGTGCTCGGCCTGCCATGACTCGCCGCTCGCCATCGACCACATGCAGACGATGGGCGGCAAGTTCTACGAGCCGCGCTCCGCCGCGCTCGATCCGAAGGCGCCGTTGGAGCAGTGCATGCTGTGTCACGGGCCGAACACCATCGTCGACCTCGCGGTGATGCACATCTACTAGACGACTCTCGTCGCCTGCGGTTCGGGGCGGGCCCTCCGGGGCCCGCCCCTTTTCATTTGTGTGCCCAGCATGGGCGTGACTCGGAGGTGAAAGTCCTCTGCGGGAGCTGGTCGCAGCGACCGCGAGCGAACCGCAAGGCGCCGACCGCGAGGGGAGCGCTGAAAGCAGCGGGGAGCGAAGCCGCGAGCCGACGAAC
>DATDDC010000131.1:0-7094 GCA_036523995.1 Anaeromyxobacter sp. | reverse complement strand
ATTCACGGCGTGGTGCACGCGGTGGTTGGAGGGCGTGTTGAGGACCCGCTCCAGCGGGCCGAGCTTCCCGACGAGCCTGGTGTGGAGCCAGAACTGGTAGAGCGCGGAGCCGGCGATCATCACCTCGTACGTGGCGGTGGGGACGCCCAGCAGCGCCACCGGGTAGTAGAACGGCGCCGAGTTGACGCTCGAGGCGATGGCCTGCCGGAGCGCGGTGGAGAGGTTGTACTCCTCGGACTGATGGTGAACGACGTGCGAGGCCCAGAGGAAGCCGATCTCGTGGCTCGCGCGGTGCCACCAGTAGAACACGAGGTCCGCGGCCACGAAGCCGATGAGCCACGGCCAGGGGCTCCCCGGGGCGAAGGTCACGAGCTGCACGTGGCGGTGGAGGACGTCGTAGCCGCCCACGAGCAGGCCGCTCAGGAACACCAGGGAGATCTGCTGTGCGATGCCGCAGCCGACGCTGGAGATCGCGTCCTCGAGCCGGTAGCCGGGGAGGCCGCGGCGCCTGGCGAGGAGGTGCTCCACGGCCATGGCGAGGAAGAACGCCGGGATGGCCAGGACCACGATCGCCTGCAAGAGCATGGCTTCCCCGTCGCGCCGGGTGAGGCGCTCCTCCACCGGGGGCCCGTCCTCGGGCCCCTTCGATCGTTAGACACCTGCGCCGGGCCGCCCGTTACCGCCCCGAAGCGTGCCCCGCGCCTGCATTCACCGTGCGTGGAGCCAGCCGCGACCGCGGCCGCATCTCCGCGAAAAGCCAGAGGGCCAGTCCCAGCGCCGCCGGGACGGCGAGCGCGGAGACGCCCCGTCCCCCCGGCAGGGGGGCCCAGTACAAGAGCGACGCCGCCAGCGCGACCAGGCGCGCCACCTCCGCCGGCGCCGCCCAGCGGCGACCGTCGAGGAGCCCACCCACCGTGGCGAGCGTCCAGAACACGAAGAGCGCGGCGACGGCGAGCGCGCGCGGGGAAGCCGCGTCGGCCCACGTCAGCAGGAGGAAGGTGGCCGCGATGAGCGGCGCGAACTGCACGAAGGCGTAGAGCCGCAGACCTCGCGAGAGCGGCGCGTCGAACTTGGGCCGCGCGCGCAGCTCCTCCTCCGCCGGCGGCGGCGACGCGCCGGGGTTCCAGTCGGGCGGCTTCCAGAGGACGCGCAGCCGATCCAGGCCGCGGAGCGCCAGCGCCTTTCCGGCGAGCTCGCTCCAGGGCTGCGCCTGCGCCCACACCGGGTTGAAGCTCGCGATGGGCTTCGTCACGCCGTAGACGGGCCGCTCCTGCTCCGGGACGTACGTTCCGAAGAGCCGGTCCCAGACGATGAGCACCGCCGCGTAGTTCCGGTCGAGGTAGCGCGGGTTCACGGCGTGGTGCACCCGGTGAGACGACGGCGTGTTGAGCACGAGCTCGGCGGGCCCGAGCCTTCCCACGAGCTCGGTGTGGATCCAGAACTGGTAGAGCGTGGAGAGGGCGTTCACGGTCGCGTAGGCGAGCGTCGGCACGCCCAGCAAGGCCATGGGCAGGTAGAAGGGGAACGACGTGACGGGGCTCAGGATGGCCTGGCGCAGCGCCACGGCGAGGTTGAAGTCCTCGCTCTGGTGGTGCACGGCGTGGACGGCCCAGAGGAAGTTCACCCGGTGAGAGAGCCGGTGCCACCAGTAGTACGCGACGTCCACCCACAGGAAAGCGAGGAGCCAGGGCCAGCCGCTCCCGCTCGAGAAGCGCACCACGGCCCCCCGCCGGAACAGCCACTCGTACGCCGCGAGGAGCGACGCGGCCATGAAGACCCCGGCCACCTGCTGGCCCACCCCGCAGCCCAGGTCGGCGAGGGAGTCCGGAAGCCGGTAGACCTGCCGCCGCCGCGCGCGGGCCAGGGCGAGCTCGAGCCCCATGGCCACGAGGAAGACCGGGATGGCGAGCGCGATGGGGTTGAGACGCATGGGGGAGCCTCCGAGCGCCGACCTGCTCCTCCGCTTCTAGCGGTGTGCATCGCGGCGCGTTTCGTCGAGTCCCGCGAAGCGGGGAATCTCGACCTCCGGCGGCGCGTCCTCCGGGCCGCCGGCCGCGTTTTCGGGTCTCGGTCTCAGTGGAAGAGGTATCCCGCGCGGAAGTTCGTGTGCACGAGCCGGCCCGGATATGCCTCCACCTCGGCGACGCCTTCCCAGCGGTCGCGGAACACGAACCTGAGCCCGGCGTCGAGCGCGGCGCCGGTGTACTGGCTCCGCAGGACGTAGCCGTCGCTCGTCACGCGGAAGCGCCCGCGCAGGTGGACGACTCCCAGGGCCGCGTACGGCTCGAGCGTGGCCGGCGGGAGCGAGACGCTCCACCCGGCGGAGAGGTCCGCCCCGTACTCCCACGTCTCGAGCGCGTCGCGCGTGGCCGGTTCGGTCACGGGCGACCTCGACGTCGCGTAGAGGAGGTGGCCGCGCAGGCCGGCGCGGAGCGGTCCGGGCGTCCACGCCATGGCGGCCTCGGCGGCGCCGTAGTGCGTGCTGACGTCGCGGATGGCGACCGGCGGGATGTACGAGGCGCCGACCATCGCCCGGAAGCCCTCCGGCGCGGGCAGCCCCAGCGCCAGGCGCGGCCTGGGAAAGAGCGGCGTCCGGTCGGAGGCGGTGATCTGGCGCTTCGTGCCCGTGGTGCCGTCGATGCGCGGGATGGTGACCGCCTCGAGACCGACGCTGAGCCGCCCCGGGGGGAGCGCCCCGGGCGCCTCCAGCGGCGGCAGATCGAGCAGGAGCGAGTGGATGTCGATGAGGTGCCGCTCCTGGTCGAGCATCGTCTGCGCGCTCGCGGCGGCGGACGCGCCGGCGAGGAGGAGCGAGAGGACGAGCCGAGCGCCCATCACCTCGGAGCCCTCGCGAGGCCGGTGAGGAACACGCCGTTCGCGTCGAAGCCCGCGTAGTACATGGTCCACGTCGAGCCGTCGATGAAGACGGAGGGCGTCGTGAGGCCGACCGAGTCGAACGAGCCGGTGGCGCCCGCCGTGATCGCCTCGCCGAGGGGCCCGTTCTGCGGGATCTTCACCCAGGTGATCCCGTCGTTCGACTCGGCGTAGCCGATGGTGCCCCGGCTCGGGCCGCCGAAGGGGCCGGGAGCCTGGCAGCCGCGGTACCACATGCGGTAGAGGCTGTCGGTCTCCTTCACGACCGAGGGCTGGTACGCGCACGCCGCGTCGAAGCTGCCGGGAGGGCCGAGGTCGAGGATGGAGCCGTTGGCGAGCTTGCCGCGCACCTTCGTCCAGGTGCGCGCGTCGCTCGAGACGGCGAGGCCGACGCGCCAGTAATTGAGCTCGTCATTGGCCGAGTAATACATCTTGTATTGGTCGCCGTCGTGGAGGACCCAGACGTAGCCGACCTGCTGGGCGTCGAGCTCGCCCTTCGCGCCCAGGGGAAGGACGCTGCCGCCCGGCCCGGCCCCGTCGTAGTGCTTGGTCCACCCGACGCCGTCCGTCGAGTCCGCGTAGCCGATGCGCCGATCGTTCGCGAGCGTCCCCGGGGGACAATTGAACGGCTTCGTGCTGCCGTTGTACCACATGCGATAGACGGCCCCGTCCTTCAGCACGAAGGGCCGGTAGGCCAGGTACGAGTCGAACGCGCCGACCTGGGTGCCGAGGTCGAGGATGGATCCGCCGGTCTCGGTCCCCCGCACGCGCGTGAAGTTCACGCCGTCGGCCGACTCGGCGAGGCCGATGCGCCAGTGGCTGTCGTTGATTCCGGTGCCGCAGCTCGGATCGCCGGTGTCGGCCGTCGCGTCGCTGCCGCCGTAGTAGAGGCGGATCTTCGTGCCGGAGCCGTCCTGGACGGCTCCGACGTCCCGGAATGCACGGACCGTGAAATTGCCGCGCTCGTCGAAGTCGCCCGTGGCGCCGGGCCCGAGCACGGAGCCGCCGGGCCCCGGCCCGGCCACCTTCTGCCAGGCGATGGGCTCGAGGCTCGCGGTGTCTGCGTGGCAGGCGGCCAGGGCGACGAGCGGCGCGACGGCCGTTGCCAGTCGATGAAGGGGCGTCATGGCGCCGTCCCGATCGGAGCGTCAGTAGCCCGGGCCGCTCACCGGCGCGCTCGTCACGGCCACGGTGCCCTGGAACGCGGTGTTGCTCGCGTTCACGCTGTCGTGGAAGGCGCAGGTCTTGGCGGTGGGGAACACCAGGGTGACGGTCCCGCCCGATTGGGCGAGCACGCCCGTGTCGAGCTCCGGGCAGGTCCCGTCGGACACGATTTCGTGCTGCTGGACGGTGTCCGAGTTCGTGAACGTGACGGAGCCGCCCGGCAGGACGCAGACCGCCGTGGGCGATACGCCCGTGCTCTTGATGGTGATGGCTGCGCTCGCGCCCGGAGTGCAGCCGCCCCCGCCGTTCGACGGGCCGCCGCAGCCGCCGAGCACCGCGGCGGCCGCGGAGAGGGCGAGGTAGATGCCGAGTCTGTAGATGCCGAGTCTCATGAAGATGCCTCCAAGCAGGCCTCCGTAAATGCTTGTTGCGGAAGGCTCGCGCGCGTAACGACCCGGTTGGTTCCACACCGGGTGGCCAACCCCATGCCGATTCCATACGCCGGCGCGAGGCCGCCCGCCGTTCGATGCGCGCGCTGTGCCAGCGTTTCGCGGGAGGCGAGCACCGCGAGGCGCCTCGGGCGGGTCTCGCCCTTCGGAGCGAGAGAAGCCGCTCCGCGGCTCGTTACGTCCGTGCGGGCCGGCCTGGGAGGACGAGGATGCCGCGAGCGAAGGCCATCGTGATCCGGGTCGAGGATCGCCCGGGGATGCTCGGCGAGATCGCTTCCGCGCTCGGGGCGAAGAACGTGAGCCTGCGCGCCGTGCACGGCAGCAACGAGGGCGGGCAGGGCGTCGTCCGCCTGGTCGTGGACAAGCTCGCCCTCGCGAAGCGGATCCTCGCCGCGCAGGGATGGCGCCCGGAGGAGGAGGAGATCCTCCGGGTGGAGCTCGCCGACGAGCCCGGCGCCCTCGGCGAGGTGGCGAAGCTGCTCGGCCACGCCCGCGTGAACATCGAGTACGTGTTCGCGAGCACGGCGGGCGGACGAAAGGCGACGGCGTATCTCGCCGTGTCCGACATGGGCGCGGCGCTGAAGGCTCTTCGCTGAGCCGGTCGCCTCAGGCCCGGGCCTGCACCGCTGCGCTCCTCGTCGCCCAGGCGAGCGCGAAGTCCGCCACATCCTCCCAGCCCTCCTGGCCGAGCGTGTAGTGCGACCGCCCGGGGAACTCCTTGAGCTCGGTGATGGCCTTCGACCCGCGGTACCGAGCGGCGTTCTCCCGGTTCACGGACGCGGGCACGACGTGGTCCTCGCCGCCGGCGACGAGGAGCAGGGGCGCGCGCCGGTCGTTGCCGAAGTCGACGCGGGCCGGCGAGTGCCGGCTGAAGTTCGCGAACGCGCCCTGGAAGAGGACGTGGCCGGGACCCGGGACGTGGTAGCGCCGGTAGACCGCGTCCGACTCCGCCTCGCTGAGCGTGTTGGTGAACGCGTAGTGGAATTGACCCGGCGTGAGGCTCACGGCCCTGTGGTTGTTGGCGGGGCTGTGCAGCACCGGCCAGGCGGAGCGGAGCGTGGAGAGCGGCAGCCTGAGGACGCCCCTCACCGGCGCCGAGTCGATCGCCACGCCCGCGGCGCCCAGGCCGCGATCGAGCAGGAGCTGGACGAAGGCGCCGCCGAAGGAGTGCCCCATGAGGATGGGTGGACGCTCCAGCCCGCCGATGATGCGCGCGTAGTGATCGACGATCTCGGCGATGCCGAGCTGCGCGATGGACGCCGGATCGCGGCGCACGGCCTCGACGCCGCCCTCCATGCCCGGCCAGCTCGGGGCCACGACGCGCAGGCCGCGCGCGGCGAAGCGCTCGATCCAGTGCTCCCAGCAGAGCGGCGTCATCCAGAGCCCGTGGATGAAGACGATCGTGTCCGGTGCCGCCGGATCGCGGATTTCCGTGGCCATGGCGCCCTCCTCCCATCGATCCCGATGGGGTGTCTCGTGCGGGTCCTGCAGCCCTCGGCGCCCTCCCTAGCGCGCCGTGGCGATGGCGCCCCTGCCGTCTTGGGGGTCAACGGACGCGCACCGGCCCTTGCCCCGAGAGCCGGGCGGCGATCTCGCCCGGCAGGCCATCCCGGTTCTCCCGCGAGAGCGGGATCACCTCGACGCCGGGCAGGCGCTTCGCCTCGGCGATGAAGCCGCCACCCCGGAGCGCCACGGTCCCGAGCACCGGCACGGGACCCGAGAGCGCGCGCCCGGCCGCCCGGACGAGATCGGCAAGATGGAGTGCCTCTCGCCGGCGTTCGTGCGGGACCGGCGCGCGTCCGGAGAGGGCACTTGCGAATCGCTCCCGCACAGGCCAACTGCATGCATGGGACGGGTTCGGAGGTGAAGCATGCCGTCGCTCCGGGCGCGAACCGCGTTCGCCGCACTCGCAATCACTGTGGTCTGCGTGACACCCCGTGCCGGCGAGGCACAGGAGGCCGCGGCGCCGGACCCCGACGAGCCGGCGCTCGAGGCGCTGGCCCTCGCCCTCGCCGTGGCCCCCGTACCTCCACAGGCCGAGCCCGGCCGCGGCGACGCGGTGAAGGAGCCCCGCGTCGATCTGGTCGTGACGTTCGCGGCGCGCTCGCTCGTCTTCGAGGAGGTTCCGCGCATCCGCATGGCGTTCGGCGGGCCCGGGCCGCGCCGGGCCGTCTGGAAGGTGGAGCGGACGAACCTCCCCGCGCGCGTGGAGAGGGGCGTCGAGTACCGGGACGTGAAGGTGAAGCTCACGCTCTCGAGCACCGTGGACGAGTTCGAGGCCCTCATCGAGGACGCGCGGCGCGTCGCGAGCGGGATCCGCTCCGAGAAGGCGACGCCGTAGCCGGAGGACACATGCTCATCGCTTCTGCTGCGCTCTTGGCCGCGATCGCGCTCGGGGCCGAATCGGACGAGCGCGTTCCTCCGGAGAAGACCCCCGCCCAGGCGGCCCGGCCCGCCCGCGACGATCGCGAGGCCCGCGCCCGCGCCGGCCTCCTTCCGCGCAAGCAGCCCTCGCGGCTCGGCCCGCAGCCGTACGTGCGCCAGGCGGCGGACACGGCCATCGCGGAAGCGAGCCCGGCGCCGGCGCAGGGGGAGCCGGCCGCTCCG
>DATDDC010000130.1:0-6620 GCA_036523995.1 Anaeromyxobacter sp. | reverse complement strand
GCCCGGGCCGCCGCCCCGCGTGAACGGCGTCGAGGTGCTGGCGGCGCAGGACGCGGTGGCCCGCTGGGGAAAGCCGCCCGCGCGCGTCGCCGCCCTGGCCCGCCCGGGCGTATGGGTCGCGGTCGGCGACCTGGGAGGGCGGCAGGTGGTCCTGTTCCTCGCGCGCGAGGGTGGCCGCCTGGCCGTGCTCGGCATTCACGACTGACTCGCTATACTCGTGAGCGGTCGATGCCGCGGCGCTCCACACCGTCCCCGGTCGAGCAGCTCGTCGCGCTGAAGGGGGACTTCCTCGGGTTCGTGCGCGCCCGCGTCGGGAGCGCCGCGGAGGCCGAGGACCTGCTCCAGGCGGCCTACGTGAAGGCGGCCGAGAAGGCGGGCACGATCCGCGAGAGCGAGAGCGCCGTCGCCTGGTTCTACCGGCTCCTCCGCAACGCCATCGTGGACCTCCACCGCGAGCGACGGCGAGCCCGGACGGAGCCGCTCGAGGCCGCTCCGGACGTCCCGGACGCCGAGCTCCACCGCGCGGTCTGCGCGTGCGTGAACGAGCTCGTCCCCATGCTCAAGCCGGAGTGGGCGCGCCTCGTCCGGCGCGTCGACCTCCAGGGGGAGAGCGTCCCCGAGGCCGCCCGCGACGAGGGGATCACCCCGAACAACGCCGCGGTGCGGCTGCACCGCGCCCGGGCGGCCCTGCGGGACAAGCTCCGCGTCGTCTGCGGCGCCTGCGCGAGGCACGGCTGCCTCGACTGCGCCTGCCACCGGCGCACGCCGTAAGAGCTCGCCGCGCCGATCGTCCGCAGGCGCGTGAACCCAAGGAACGGAAACCGCTTCCCCGGGAGGAGCGCCGCCGCGCGGGCATGGGGCCCGCTCCGCCGTGCGCCCGGAGGCGGCGGCGCCGTTCCCCATGAACGGAGAAGACCATGAGGAGAAGCGCCCGGGCGCGACCTCGTACTCGAACATCTCGGACCGGAAGGTCGCCGCCTTCGTGTTCGCGGGCCTGAGCGGCCGGATGGACATCCTCGGCGGCTCGCCGCCGCGGGGCTAGCGCCGGAGCTTCTTCTTCAGGGCCGCGAGGACGTTCGGCGGGACGAACGCGGACACGTCGCCGCCGAACGTCGCCACCTCGCGCACGAGGCTCGCCGAGACGAAGAAGTAGTCCGCGCCGGTCATCACGAACACCGTCTCGAGGTCGGGATCGAGGTGCTTGTTCATGTTGGCGATCTGGAACTCGTACTCGAAATCGGAGACGGCGCGCAGGCCGCGCAGCACCGTGTGCACGCCCTTCTTGCGGACGTACTCGACGAGGAGCGAGTCGAAGGAGTCCACCTCGACGCGGGGATCCGGCCCGAGGGCGCCGGCGATGAGCTCCGTGCGCTCCTCCGCCGAGAAGAGCGGCCTCTTCTGCGGGTTGTTCGCCACCGCGACGATGAGGCGGTCGAACACCTTGAGGCCGCGCTGGATGATGGCGATGTGACCGTGGGTGAGAGGATCGAAGGAGCCGGGATAGATCGCGGTGCGCTTGGGCATGCGGGCGCGGAGTATCGCTCAGTCCCGGACGTAGATCGAGATGCCGGTGTCCCCGTAGGCGCGGCGGTCCGCCAGGGCGAGCGCCCCGATCCGGTCGGGAGGCGGGCGGCGCGCGTCGTGCTCCGCGACGGCGCGGGCGCCCGGAGCGAGGACCGCGTCGAGGAGCGCGAGCGCCGCCTCCGGTCCCTCCCGGTAGGGCGGGTCCACGAACGCCAGCGCGAAGCGGCCCCGCGCCAGACGCGGCACGACGTCCTCCACCCTCCCCCGACGCACCTCCACGCGCTCCGCGAAGCCGCAGGCCTCGGCGTTCCGGCGGATGGCCTCGGCCGCGGCCGGCGCGGCCTCGACGCACACCGCGCCGGAGAAGCCGCGGGAGAGCGCCTCGAGCGAGAGCGCGCCCGTGCCGGCGTAGAGGTCCAGCACCTCGCCGCCCTCGAAGAACTGCCCGAGGAGGTTCATGACGGCGCCGCGGACCTTGTCCGAGGTGGGCCGCGTCTCGAGCCCCTTCGGCGCGACGAGCCTGCGTCCGCGGGCGGAGCCGGCGATGATGCGGCTCACTCCACGGCCCCGCGATCCGCGAGGCCCGGGCGCTCCGCGCTCCGCGCCGCTCCGCCGGAGGTCACCCCCGCTCCAGCCGCCGCTCGAGCGAGCGCGAGACGGCGGGCGCCGATCCGCGCGCCCCGAGGCGCTCCATGAAGTCGAGCGCGTCCACGTAGGCCCTCGCCTCGATGCGCGCCACGGCGTCCGGTGACAGCTCCGACGCAGCGCGCTCGAGCCCGCTGCCGCGCGTGCGGGGCTCCTCCTCCGGCGGCGGAGCGGGCGGCCCGGGGATGACGTCCACGGCGCGCGCCGAGGCGTCGCCGCCGTCGTCGCACAGCTTCACGGGCGAGTCGCGCAGCAGCTCGAGGATGCCGGCCGTCACCGGGCCGCGCCGCATCACGGGCGTGCCGGACAGCGCCTCGCACATCCGGGCGAGCGCCGCCGCCTGGAGGCGGGCCTCGTCCTGCGTCGCCGGCCTGGGGCACCGGACGCTGGCGAGGTCCGCCGGCGCCCGGCGGCGCGCCAGCTCCTCGAACAGGGCCGCGGTTCGCGTCCTCGCCTGGGAGCCCTCCGCGAGCGACACCACCACGTCCACGCAGATCCCGTTCTCGACGCCCGCCTCGGCCACCTCGGCGATCACGCGGCCCCGCTCGCCGGGCGCCACCGCCGCGACGTCGATGGCGAGGTGGGTGATCCCCGCGCCCACGAGGCGCCACGCCTCGTGAAACGCCCGCTCGACGTGCATCGCGTCCTCGCCGGCCACCACCACCTCGCCGCAGAGGAAGATGGGCGATCCGGCCGCGACCTCGTCCGCCGCCCGGGCCGCCCCGTCGAACCAGGGCTCCGCCGCGGCGCCCGGGGGCAGGGCCAGCCCGAGCACGCTCTTCAGCTCCTTCGCCGCGACGAGCGCGCCCCGCGCCACGGCCTCGACGGGCGCGAGCACGACGGGCAGGACGAGGCCCAGCTCCGCCGCCGGCGCGAGCAGCTCGCGCGTCGAGAGCGGGCAGGCGGCGCTCCGCGGATCGAGGCGCTCGACCACGCTCGCAGGCCGGAAGGCCAGGATCCCCGAGAGCACCGCAGGGATATAGCACCCTTCAATGGACGTGAACGTCGTCCACGTGGGCGTACTCCGCGGACTCGATCTGCAGGGTCGTGTGGTCGATGGCGAAGACCCGCCGGAGCCCGCTCTTCACCTCGGTGAGGATCTGGTCGTTTCGGCCCATGGCGTCGGCGCGCACGACGAGGTGCGCGGAGAGCGCGCACATCCCGGAGGAGATCGCCCAGATGTGGAGGTCGTGCACCGCCACGACGCCCTCGGCCCGCTGCATGAGCTCCGCGACCGCGACCACGTCGAGGTGCCGCGGCACCCCCTCCATGAGGATGTCCGTGATCTCGAGGACGATGCGACCGGCGCCCCACACGACGAGGCCGGAGATGGCGAGGGAGAGCGCGGGGTCGATCCACCAGAGCCCGGGCCTGAGCGCCATGGCCGCCGCGCCGGCGAGGATCGCGACCGAGGAGACCGTGTCCGAGAGCACGTGGAGGAAGGCCGACCGCGTGTTGAGCGAGTGCTCGCCGCGGAGCACGCACAGGATGGTGACGTTCGCGGCGAGGCCCACGCCCGCGATCACGGACATGAGCCGCAGGTCGATGGCGCCGTGTGGATGCCGCAGCCGGCCCACGGCCTCCCAGGCGATCCAGACGGAGAGCAGGACGAGCGCGCCCACGTTGAGCTGCGCCGCGAGCACCTCCGCGCGCCGGTACCCGAACGTCCGCTTGTCGTCCGCGCGCCGGGTGGCGAGGTAGGCGGCGACGAGGGCGAGCCCCAGGGCGCCCACGTCGGTGAGCATGTGGGCCGCGTCGGAGAGGAGCGCGAGCGAGTCCGACAGCCATCCACCCACCGCCTCGGCCACCATGATGGCGGCCGTGAGCGCGAGCGAGAGGGAGAGGCGCCGCAGGCTCTCCCCCGCCCCGTGCGCTCCCACCTGGTGCGCCCGCTCGTGGTCGTGGTGGTCGTGCGGGTGGCCGTGCGACATTCCGCTTGAACCTCCGCCGGATGCAGTCTACCCAATGCTGCTGGCCCGCGGAGAGCCATGCGCCGCCCCGACCGAAATGCCACCGCGCGCGACGGGACGCGCATCGCCTGGTCCTCGGCGGGGACCGGCGCGCCGCCGGTCCTCCTCACGGACGGGATCGGCTGCGCCGGCTTCATCTGGCGGCGCCTCGCCCCCGCCCTGGCGCGGGATCGGCGCGTCCTGCACTGGAACTACCGCGGCCACGGCGCGAGCGAGCGGCCGAAGGACCTGGAGCGATCGACGGTCGAGGACTGCGTGTCGGACCTCCTCACCGTCCTCGACGCGGCCGGCGAGGAGCGCGCCGTTTTCGCCGGGCACTCCATGGGCGTGCAGATCGTCCTCGAGGCCCACCGGCGCGCGCCCGAGCGCGTGGCGGCCCTGCTCCTCGTGTGCGGCGCCCCCGGCCGGCTCCTCGACACGTTTCACGACACGCCCGTCCTCCGCAAGGCGCTCCCCTGGATCCGCAACGCCATGGATCGCTGGCCGACGGTCGCCCGCAGCGCCTTCCGCGCCTTCGTCACGGCCGACGTCGTCATGGACTATGCCCTCGCCTTCGAGGTGAACCGGGCGCTCGTCCGCCGCCAGGACCTCGTCCCCTACTTCCGCGATCTCTCGCGGGTCGACCCCGCCGTCTTCGTCCGGCTCCTCTCCTCCGCCGCCGAGCACGACGCGACGGACCACCTCCCCGAGATCCGCGTGCCCACGCTCGTCGTGGCCGGGGTGCGGGACGGCTTCACGCCCATGCACCTCTCCGCGAAGATGCACGAGGCCATCCCCGGGAGCGGCCTCCTCGTCCTGCCGGGCGGGACGCACGTGGGGCCGCTCGAGCATCCCGACCTCGTGGAGGAGCACGTGACGCGGTTCCTCGAGAAGCACGTCCCCGCCCGGCCGGCGCGCGCCCGCGGCGGCGAGGGGCGCGAGAGGGCGGAGGGGCGTCCTCCTCGCAAGGCGGCCCGGCGCGGCCCGCGTTCCGCTCCGGGGCGCCGGCGCACGCGGAAGAAGCGAGGGACGCGGTGAGGGCGCGGACGCTCTGCGCCGCCGCCGCGCTGGCCCTCGCCGCCTCGGCGCGGGCGCAGCCCTACGACCCCGCGTTCCGCTGGCGCACCATCGAGACGCCGCACTTCCGCGTGCACTACCACCAGGGCGAGGACGCGCTCGCGCAGGACGTGGCGCGCGAGGCGGAGCGCGCGCACGCGTACCTCACTCCGAGGCTCGGCTACGCGCCTCGCCGCCGCACCGAGATCGTGCTCTCCGACGACGTGGACGACGCGAACGGCTCGGCCACGCCCATCCCCTACAACACCATCCGCCTCTTCGCGGTCGCGCCCTCCTCGTTCTCCGTGCTCCAGGACTACCGGGACTGGCTGCGCGAGGTCGTGCAGCACGAGTACACGCACATCCTCCACCTCGACCGCGTGGGCGGCTTCCCCGCCGCGTTCAACGCCGTCTTCGGAAAGCTGTGGGCCCCGAACCTCTTCCTGCCGCTCTTCTTCATCGAGGGGCTCGCGGTGACGAACGAGTCCGAGGGCGACGCCGGCGCCGGGCGGAACGGCAGCGCCCTCTTCGACATGTGGGCGCGGGCCATCGCCCTGGAAGGCCCGTTCCCGAGCATCGACCAGGCCGCGAACCAGTACCTGGAGTGGCCGGTGGGGAACGTCCCCTACCTGCTGGGCGGGCGGTTCATGGGGTTCCTGCAGGCGCGCTACGGGCCGCAGAGCCTGGCGGGGTTCTCGGCGGATCAGGGGTCGGCGGTGTGGCCCTGGGCGCCGTCCTGGGCGGGCGCGCGCTGGTTCGGCGGGAAGGAGTTCCCGGAGCTGTGGACCGAGTACGCGGCCGCGGAGCACGCCTACGCCCTGGGGCGGCAGGCGTGGGTGAGGACCCGCCCCGTGACGACGCCGGTGAGGCTCACGAGCCGCGGCGGCCTCGTGGACACGCCGCGTTTCTCTCCCGACGGCCGCTTCGTCGCGTACCAGTCGCGGAACCTCGACGACAAGCCCGGCCTCCGGCGCGTGACGCTCGACGGCAAGGACCTCGGGCGCGTGGCCGTGGTGGACGCGAACGGCACGCTCGCGCTCCGCTCGCCGCGCGAGGCGCTCGTCGCCATCGGCGAGGTTCACCACGAGTTCCGCGTGTACGACGACCTCTGGCTCGTGGACCTCGAGTCGGGCTCGCGGCGGCGGCTCACGAGCGGGGCGCGCACGAGCGACCCCGACGTCTCCCCGGACGGACGGACGGCGGTGTACGTGCGCAACACCGGCGGGGGGACGATGGCGCTCGTGCGGCGCGCCCTCGACGGCGGCCCGGAGGAGGTGCTCTACGCGCACGGCGGCGCGCAGGTCTTCATGCCCCGCATCGCCCGCGACGGCCGGGTGGCGTTCGAGCTGCACGAGGGCGGCCGCCGCGACATCGCCGTCTGGAAGGACGGCCAGGTCGAGCGCGTGACGGACGACGACGCGCTCGACACCGGCCCGGCCTGGACGC
>DATDDC010000129.1:0-13513 GCA_036523995.1 Anaeromyxobacter sp. | reverse complement strand
GAAGCGGGCGCGGGCGGCGCACGCGTCGGGGGCCAGGGCTGCGGAGCGACGAGCCTAGGACGCGGCGCGCGTCATCGGCATGGCGTGCCTCTCGCCGTCGGCGTGCGCGGCGGCCTTGGCGCGGGCGGCGCCGAGCGCCTCGGCGGCGGTGGTGATGCACGCGCCGAGGAGCACGATGTCCTTGAGGAGGAAGCCGGCCGCGGGGTGCTCGAAGGAGAGCGCGCCGGGCGTCGAGAAGAGGAAGGACAGCGTCGTGAGGAACGTGACGGCGCCGGCGGCCGAGCCGATGGCGGAGACTTTCGGCGCGATGGGGCGCGACGCCATGGCGATGCCGATGGCGATCTCCATCGTGCCGATGATGCTCGAGGTGGCCCGTAGCCCGAAGGCCCCGAGCATCCACGACATGAGGGGGCTGTTCTCGACGAGCGGCTTGATGGCCTCGGCCTCGAACGCGAAGTACTTGGTCGCGCCGATGGCGACGAGCAGGAAGACGACGCCGTAGCGCAGGACGCCGATGCCCACGTCCCCGGCGCGCGCGATGCGGGCGTCGGCAGGGCTCGTGCTGCGGCGGCTCGTGACGATGTCCATGAAAGCCATGTGTTCTCCTTGGATCGATCGAGGCGGGTTCATCCCGCGCCGCCCTCGGTGCGCCCGCGGGGCCGATCCGTTACACGGCGCCCCAGGCGGCCCGGCGCGTAACGCCGGCGCACGGAGAGCGCTCTCGTGCTCGAGACGAGCGAACGGGAGCGAACGATGACGTGCACGAGCGGGCAGGCGAGCTTCAGGGAAGCGGCGTTCCGGAGCTGCAGGACGGGAGACGTCGTGGCCACGGGTCCGTGCCACGACATCGCGCTCCTCCCCGGCGGCCTCGACGCGGACCTGGACGAGTGGCAGGCGGGCTTCGTGGACGCGGCCGGCCGGTTCCTGGATCGCCGCGAGGCGGCGGCGGCGCTGGGCCACCAGGGCCGGCTCGAGTCGCGGGCCTACCTCGCCGGCGATCCTCGGCCGACGCTCGAGGCCGGCCACGCCGAGAGCTGGCGCGAGCTGAGGGCCGCCTGAGCGCCCCGGCCGGGTCCGGGGCACCTGCCGGGGTCCGTGACGGCGAGGCGCGATGGGCATACGGGCGAGCGTGCGGCGGTCGCCACGGCCATCGGAGCGAGGACGAGGAGAGATCATCGACTGCGACGCGATCGTGATCGGCAGCGACCAGGCGGGCGTCCCGCTCGCCACGCGGCTCGCCCGGAGCGGCAAGACGGTGCTTCTCGCGGAGCGCGCCGATCTCGGCGGCACGTGCGTGAACACGGGGTGCACCCCCACGAAGACGCTCGTCGCGAGCGCACGCGCCGCGCACGTGGCGCGCACCGCGCGGCGCCTCGGCGTCCGGGCCGAGAGGGTCGACGTCGACTTCCCCGCCGTGGGGCTCCAGTCGCTCGCCATGAGGCTCGAGCGGCACGCGCTCTCGTGAAACGGAGGAGAGAGATGGCACGGACGCGAGAGGAAGAGCGGCTCGAGCAGTCCCGGACGCGGGAGGCCCACTGGAAGCGCTGGGGGCCGTACCTCTCCGAGCGCGCCTGGGGGACGGTCCGCGAGGACTACTCGCCCTTCGGCACGGCGTGGGAGGACCTGCCCCACGATCACGCCCGCTCGCGCGCGTACCGGTGGAACGAGGACGGGATCGCCGGCGTCAGCGACCGCCACCAGATCCTGTGCTTCGCGCTCGCGCTCTGGAACGGGAAGGACCCCATCCTGAAGGAGCGCATCTACGGCCTCACCGGCAGCGAAGGCAACCACGGCGAGGATCCGAAGGAGCTCTATTACTACCTCGATTCCACGCCGACCCACTCGTACATGCGGATGCTCTACAAGTACCCGCAGCGCGAGTTCCCCTACGCAGGGCTCGTCGCCGAGAACCGGCGCCGCACGCGGAGGGAGCTCGAGTACGAGATCTGGGACACCGGCGCCTTCGAGGGCGGCCGCTACTTCGACGTGTTCGTCGAGTACGCCAAGGCGAGCCCCGACGACCTCCTCGTCCGCATCGAGGCCGTGAACCGGGGGCCCGACGCGGCGCCGCTGGAGCTCCTGCCCACGCTCTGGTTCCGGAACACCTGGAGCTGGACGAGCGAACGGAAGCGGCCGTCCCTCCGCGCCGATCCCGCGGGCAGCGCGAGCGTGCGCGCGCGACACGAGGCCGAGGGCGAGTACGTCCTTCACTGCGAGGGCGCTCCGGAGCTGCTCTTCACCGAGAACGACACCAACACGGCCCGCCTCTTCGGCGCGCCCAACGGCGTGCACCACGTGAAGGACGCGTTCCACGAGTACGTCGTGAACGGCAGGAAGGACGCCGTGAACCCGGACCGCATCGGCACGAAGTGCGCCGCGCGCTACCGGACCACCGTGCCGGCGCGGGGGAGCGCCGTGGTGAAGCTCCGCCTGAGCCGCGCGGCCGTGGCGGACGGCACCGAGGTCGGCGCGGACTTCGACGAGGTCTTCGCGGCGCGAAGGCGCGAGGCCGACGAGTTCTACGAGGCCGTCGCCCCGGCCGGCCTCTCCGCGGACGAGAGGAACGTGTTCCGCCAGTCGCTCGCGGGCATGCTCTGGTCGAAGCAGTTCTACCACTACGTCGTCCGCGACTGGCTCGAGGGCGATCCGGCCCAGCCGAAGCCGGCGGAGGGACGCCGGCACGGCCGGAACTCCGACTGGACGCACCTCTACTCCGCGGACGTCCTCTCCATGCCGGACAAGTGGGAGTACCCGTGGTTCGCGGCCTGGGACCTCGCCTTCCACTGCGTGCCGCTCGCCCTCGTCGACGCCGACTTCGCGAAGGAGCAGCTCGTCCTCTTGCTGCGCGAGTGGTACATGCACCCGAACGGCCAGCTCCCCGCCTACGAGTGGGCGTTCGGCGACGTGAACCCGCCGGTCTTCGCCTGGGCCGCGCTCCAGGTGTACGAGATCGAGAAGCGGCGCGCCGGCCGCGGCGACCGGATGTTCCTGAAGCGCGTCTTCCACAAGCTGCTCCTCAACTTCACCTGGTGGGTGAACCGGAAGGACGCGGAGGGCCACAACGTCTTCCAGGGCGGCTTCCTCGGCCTCGACAACATCGGCGTGTTCGATCGCAGCGCCCCGCTCCCGACCGGCGGGCACATCGAGCAGTCCGACGGCACGAGCTGGATGGCGATGTACAGCCTGAACCTCCTCTCCATCGCGCTCGAGCTCGCCTGCGAGGAGCCCGAGTACGAGGACGTCGCCTCGAAGTTCTGGGAGCACTTCGTCCACATCGCCCGGGCCATGAACACCATGGGCCTGTGGGACGAGGCCGACGGCTTCTACTACGACCTCCTCCACGCTCCGTCCGGCGAGCAGGTCCCGCTCCGCGTCCGCTCGCTCGTGGGGCTCATCCCGCTCTACGCGGTGGAGAGCTTCCCGTCGGCGCTGCTCGAGCGCTTTCCCTCCTTCCTGCGGCGGCTCGAGTGGTTCATCGACCACCGGCCCGATCTCACGGAGGGCGTGGCGTGCATGCGCACGCGCGGCACCGAGGACCGCCGCCTCTTCTCCGTGGTCTCGCCCGAGCGGCTCCGCAGGATCCTGCGGGTGATGCTGGACGAGACGGAGTTCCTCTCCGGCTACGGCGTGCGATCGGTCTCGGCCGTCCACCGCGACCGGCCCTTCGAGCTCCCGGTGGACGGGATGATCCACCGCGTCCGCTACGAGCCGGCCGAGTCCTCCTCCGGCCTCTTCGGCGGGAACTCGAACTGGCGCGGCCCCATCTGGTTCCCCACCAACTACCTGCTCGTCGAGTCGCTCCGGAAGTTCCACCGCTACGTCGGCGACGACTTCCGCGTGGAGCTGCCCGCCGGCTCGGGGAGGATGGCGACCCTCTCCGAGGTGGCGGACGAGCTCTCTCGCCGGCTCTGCCGCATCTTCCTCCGGGACGGGAGCGGGCGGCGCCCCTGCTTCGGCGGCGCGAAGCTCCTCCAGGAGGACCCGAGCTTCCGGGACCACCTCCTCTTCCACGAGTACTTCCACGGCGACGACGGCGCCGGCATCGGCGCCAACCACCAGACCGGCTGGACGGGCCTCGTCGCGGCCCTCCTGGGAAGGGCGGACCGACCGTGAAGGCCATCGCAGTCATCAAGATCTTCTGCGAGGTGGCGGAGCCGTCCGGCGCGGGGGGGCGATGAGCGCGCGGGCCCCGGCCGACCGCTCGCTCGAGATCCGGGGCGGCCTCGTCCCGCCGCCCCCGGGCTCGCCTCTTCGCGCAGATCGAGGCCCCGAGCTCCGCGCCCCGCCGCCGATCGTCGTCGGCCGGGAGGCCTGCCAGGACTACGCGCGCTCCTCGCGGCTCGAGTGGCTCGAGACGAACGGCCTCGGCGGGTTCGCCATGGGGACGGTCTCCGGTGCGCCCACGCGGCGCTACCACGGCCTCCTCGTGGCGGCGCTCCGCCCGCCGGTCGAGCGGCACCTGCTCGTGGCCGGGCTGCACGAGGCGATCGTCTCGGGCGGCGAGGAGCATCCGCTCTTCGTGACCCAGTACCCCGGCGCCCTCCATCCGCAGGGCTGGCGCTCCATCGCGGAGTTCCGGCTGGATCCCTTCCCCACGTGGACGTTCGAGGCGGGCGGCGTCCGGCTCGAGAAGCGGCTCCTCCTCGTGCACGGCGAGGACACGGCGCTGGTCCGCTACCGCGCGAGCGGCGCGTGCCGGCTGCGGATCGGCGTCTTCGTCGCCTTCCGCGACCACCACGCGCTCACCCATCGCAATCCCGGCCTGGACGGCGCCGCCCGCGAGGACGGCAGCTCGATCCGGCTCCGGCCGTACGCCGGGCTCCCGGAGCTCCGGATCCACCACGGCGGCGCGCGCGTCGAGCGCGGCGGCGACTGGTACCTGAACGTCGAGTACCAGCGGGAGCTCGAGCGCGGGCTCGACTTCCGGGAGGACCTCTGGCGCGCCTGCACGCTCGAGGTCGATCTGCCCACCGGCGGCGAGACCTTCCTCGCCGCGACGCTGGGGGATCGCCGCGTCGATGCCGGCGAGGCGGCGGCGCTGGAGCGGGCGGAGCGCGAGCGGCGGCGGACGCCCTACGCGGACCCGCTCACGGCGCGCCTCTCCATCGCGGCGGACCAGTTCCTCGCCTCCCGCTCCGACGGCTCGACCACGGTCATCGCGGGCTATCCCTGGTTCACCGACTGGGGCCGCGACACCATGATCTCCGTCCCCGGCCTGCTCGTGGCGCGCGGCCGGCTGGAGGAGGCGCGGGACGTGGTGCGCGGCTTCCTCCGCCACCTCGATCGAGGGCTCGTGCCGAACCGCTTCCCCGACGTCGGCTCGGCCCCGGAGTACGACACCGTCGACGCGACGCTCTGGCTCTTCCAGGCGGTGCACGCGATCGAGCGGGCGAGCCCGGACGTCGGCTTCCTCGCCGAGGT
This sequence comes from Anaeromyxobacter sp., assembly GCA_036523995.1. Classification (GTDB taxonomy): domain Bacteria; phylum Myxococcota; class Myxococcia; order Myxococcales; family Anaeromyxobacteraceae; genus Anaeromyxobacter. Next base: position 8,092 of record DATDDC010000129.1, on the reverse strand, counting down.
CCACCCCGCCCTGCGCGAGATCCTCTCCTGGCACGTGCGCGGGACGCACCACGGGATCCGCGTCGATCCCGCCGACGGCCTCCTCGTGGCCGGAGACGCGGGGACGCAGCTCACCTGGATGGACGCGAGGGTCGGCGAGCGGGTCGTGACCCCGCGCCACGGAAAGCCGGTGGAGGTGAACGCGCTCTGGTACAACGCGCTCCGCCTCGCCGAGCGGTGGGCGGGCGCGCTCGGCCACCGCGAGGAGGCCGCCGCGCACGCCGCGATGGCCGAGCGCGCCGCGGCCGCGTTCGACGCGGCGTTCTGGGACGCCGAACGCGGCCACCTCGCCGACGTGATCCGGCCCGACGGCGTCGACCGGCGCCTCCGCCCGAACCAGCTCCTCGCCGCCTCGCTGCCGTTCCCGCTCCTCGATCCGGTCCGCCGCCGGGCGGTGGTGTCCGCCGCGGAGCGGGCCCTGCTCACGCCGCTGGGCCTCCGCACCCTCGCTCCGGGCGAGCCCGGATACGAGCCGCGCTACCGCGGCGGGCCGGGCGAGCGCGACGGCGCCTACCATCAGGGCGTGGTCTGGCCCTGGCTCGTCGGCCCGTTCGTTCGCGCCCGGCTCGCAGCCTTCGGGCGGACGCGCGAGAACCTCGATCGCTGCCGCGCCATCGTGTCCTCGTTCGCCTCGCACCTCGAGGACGCCTGCCTGGGGCAGGTCTCGGAGATCCTGGAGGCCGAGGAGCCGTACCTCCCCGGGGGTGCGCCCGCGCAGGCCTGGAGCGTCGCTGCCTTGCTCGAGACGCTCCTCGTCGACCTCGCGGAGCGGGGCTGAGCCGTGGGCGCCGCGGCTGCCCGGGAGATCCTGTCCAGCCGAGAGCGGCTCGAGCCGGCTGAAGGCGCGCCGGGCGGCCCGTCGCAGAGGAGTTGTGACGCCTCGAGCGCCGGGTTAACGGAGCACAGCGTGGCCTCCGAGATCTGCCAGTACTGCGGCGTCGACCTCGACGAGAGGCCGCCCGACCGCGAGGTGGGCTACCTCTACGGCGTTCAGTGCAGCCGCTGCCCGCCGCGGGCGCGCCGCTCGCAGATGCTCCCTCGCAAGGAGCGCGTCGCGGAGCTCACCTGCCCGACGTGCGGCGCGCGCCTCGCGCCCGCGGAGGCGCACCCGGACGTCGTGGTCGTGAAGGAGATGACGTACGAGGTCTGCGCCGCGTGCGGGGAGCGCTGCGGCGTCGTCGCCGTCCGGAAGCTGCGCGACGTGAGCGGCGGGATGCTGTAGCCGGGGGGCGGCGTCGCCCCCCGGCCAGGACGTCCTTCAGCGGCGCGCCAGGATCGCCTTCTCGGTCGCCTGCTCGCGATCGCCGAGGCAGGTCGAGCGGAACCAGCCGCCGGTCTTCGCGTCCTCGGCGTTGGCGCGCCGGATGGCGGAGAGGGCGGAGCGGTCGCCGACCTGCGCGAGCTTCTCCATGGCGTGGCGCCGCACGTCGCAGTCGGACGCGGAGAGGTCCGCGACGTACGCGTGCACGTAGGCGGCGCGCGAGTCCTTCCCGAGCTTCCTCAGGGTCCTCACGGCGCCCCAGCGGACCGCGTAGCGCGAGCTGCGCGTGAGGGGCTCGAGCCCCTTCGCGGCGCCCACGAGCTGGTGCTTCGCGATGAGCGCCTCCGCCTTGGGCTGCTCGCGGCGTCCGAACGTCGCGACGGCGTTCGCGATCATGCGATCGTCCGCGATGCCCGTGTCGATCGAGAGCGCCCGCTCGTAGGAGCGGAGCGCGCGGGCGCGCCGGCCGGCGGCGAACTGGACGTGGCCGAGGTCGCGCTGCGCGGCCGCGTCGGTCGGCTTCTGGCGCGCCTGGCGTGCCACCTCGGCGAAGGTCTTCGGCGCGAACGGAGTCCAGTCCGGCAGCCCTTCGACGGCGATCCAGGCGCCGGCCGCGACGACGGCCACCGCGGCCGCGGCGATCGCGATGGTGAGCTTCGGCCGCCGGCGAGCCGCCGATACGGGCTTGCTCGTCATGACGGCGCCGCCCGCCCGGTCGAGCGAGGCGCGCATGCGCTGGAGCGTGGAACCGAGATCGTTCATTGGAGCACCTCCTGTACGGAACGGTGAAGGAGCCTTGCAGAGCCGTGTACCCGGAGCAAACGACACCCCGGGTGCGCTTCAGGTCCGCGTAATCGCAGGACCTTCGTGACAATCCGTATGGGGAGGCACAGAGGGGCGCCGGCTTCACCACATGCGTGGGGGTGCGCCGGAGTGGGCGCGCGTGGGGGGACGTCCCACCGCGTCGCCGTCAGCGCCGCGCGGCGACGAGATCGGCGATCGTTCGCGGGCCCTTTCGCCGCACGTGCTCGTCGATCCAGCGGACCGTCTCGAAGAGCGTCTCCTGGGGATCGCGCGCCGTGAAGCCGAGCTCCGCCCGGGCCTTGGACGAGTCGCAGTACCAGAACCTCTCGCCCATCTCGGCCGAGCGCGGATCGAGCGGCGTCTCCGTGCCGCGCCACTCGTGGAGCTTCTCGAGGAGCTTCGACCCGGCGAGGTTGAGCGCGCTCGGCAGCGTCACGCGCGGCGCGGCGATCCCGGTGAGGCGCTCCAGCCGCCCGAAGAGGTCGCGGAAGGTCATGTTGGCGCCGCCCAGGAGGTAGCGCTCCCCGGGGCGGCCCCTCGAGAGGGCGGCGGCGAACGCCTGCGCCGCGTCGCGCACGTCCACGAAGGAGAGCCCTCCCGTGGGCATGGCCGGGATGCGCTTCTCCATGAACTTGAACACGACGTCGGTCGAGGAGAGGCGCGCGTCGCCCGGGCCGAGGAGGAGGGACGGGTTCAGGACCACGAGCGGCAGCCCGGTGTCGCGGTGGATCCGGAGCGCCGCCTTCTCCTGGTAGATCTTCGAGAGGTAGTACGGCCAGCCGCCGACGACGGCCACGGGGTAGTCGTCGGCCTCCGTGGCGACGCGGTCCTCGCGCGAGACGGCGATCGTTCCGGAGGAGGAGGCGAGGACGACGCGCGAGACGCCCTTCGAGGCGCACGCCTCGAGGAGCCGCCGGGTGCCCTGCACGTGCAGCTCGTACATCGCCGCGGGATCCTCGGGATCGAACGACACCTGGCCGGCGAGGTGGATCACGGCGTCCACGCCGTCGAGCGCCGGCGGGATGGCCTGCGGGTCCGCGAGCGAGGCCCGTACCACCTCGGCGCCGAGCGCCTCGGCCTCCGGAGCCGCGGAGCGCTGCAGGAGCCGCAGCCGGTGGCCCCCCGCGGCCAGCATGGGGACGAGCGCGGAGCCGAGGAAGCCCGTTCCGCCGGTGACGAGGAGGTTCACTCGTCCTCCGGCGGCTTGAGCGAGATCGTCCTCCGAGGCGCGTCGGCGGTGGCGGTGGGGGCGGAGGTGGAGCTCGCCGCCGCGGCGCTGGCGGGGGTCGGCGTCGCAGCCGATCCCGGCGTCGCGGTCGGCCTCGCGAGCGAGGTCGAGGTCGAGGCCGGAGCGGCCGCGGCGGGCCTCGGCGCCGGGGGCTCCGGCACCTTGCCGTCCCGCAGGGCCTTGACCGCCTCCTCCATCACGGCCGTCGCGGCGCGGTACGCCTCGCTGCGCGAGAGCCCCTCGGTGTGCCTGCGCAGGTCGGCCACGGCGATGGGCGGCCCGAACCGCACCTCGAGCGCGTGCTTCCTCGGCAGCGTCTTCCCGGGCGGGAGCGCCTCGTGCGTGCCGCCGAGGTACGCGGGCAGGACGTCCACGCCGCAGTGGAGCGCGAGGTAGCCGGCCGTCGGATAGAACTTGCCCATGCTCCCGTCGCGGGAGCGCGTGCCCTCGGGGAAGATGAGCAGGTGGTACCCGCGCCGGAGCGCCTCGGCGGCGGCGCGCAGGCTCGTGCGCAGCGAGCCCTCGCGCTCCATGGGGATGAGGTTCGTGAAGTTCTCGAAGTAGGCGCGCTTGAGCGGCGTGTCGAAGAAGTAGTCGCGGGCCGCGAGGGCGGAGACGCGCGCGCCCTCGTCGCCCAGCGCCACCTTGACGAGGCCCATGTCGAGGTGGCTCGCGTGGTTCGCGACGACGAGGAAGTTGCGGTCGTGCGGCACGAACGCGGCGCCCGTGACCTTCGTCTCGTAGACCACCTCGTAGAGCGCGCGCTGGCCCGCCTCGAGGACCTTGCGGCCGAGCTTCGCGAGGAACGCCGGGACGTGGATCTCGTCCTCGCCGGTCCTGCCCGCCTCCTCGGCAGCGGCGGGCTCGGCCTCCCGCCCGGCGCGGCGCGTCGCCCCGGCCACCGCCCGGGAGAGCTCGCCCACGGTCTGGATGCCCTGCAGGTGGTCGGCGAGCGAGGCGGGCACGCCCGCCTCCTCCAGCGCCGCCGTGAGCTCGGTGATCATGAGGGAGTCGAAGCCGAGGTCCGCCTGGAGCCGCGTCTCCGGCCCGATCTCCGCGCGCGGCCGCCGCGACACCTCCGCGACGAGATCGAGGAGCCACCCGTCCCCCGCGGTCCGCGCCTGCGCCTCGGCGCGGACCTTGCGGCCCTTCTGCGCAAGCGCCTCGATGCGGAGCAGCTCCTCGCGGACGAGGGGACGCTTCACCTTGCGCGTGGCCGTCTTGGGGAGGTCGCCGTCGAAGAGGTGCCAGACCTTGACGCGCTTCGGGAACGGAAGCCTCGCCGACACGGCGCGGACGTGGGCCTCGATCTTCTCGCGGACCTCGCCGCGGTCGCGGTCGCGCCAGTCGGGCACGACGAGCATCGCGACCTTCTCGCCCTTCGCGCCGTCGGGCAGGCCGACGACGGAGAGCTCCTTCACGAGATCCGGATCGCGGTAGGCGTCCTCGACCTCGTCCGGATAGACGTTCTTGCCGTTCGCGTCGATGATGACGTCCTTCTTGCGGCCGACGAGCGTGAGGTTCCCGCCGGCGTCGAGCTTGCCGAGGTCCCCGGTCCTGAGCCAGCCGCCCTCCACGGCCTCGCCGGTGAGGTCCGGGTCGACGCCGGACTCCGCTCCGCCGCGCCAGTAGCCCAGCATCACGTTCGGGCCGCGGGCGAGGACCTCGCCCACGCCGCTGGCGTCCGGATTCTCGATGCGGATCTCGACGCCGGGCAGCGCCGGGCCGACGCTCCCGGGGGCGGCGTCGCCGCCGGGCTTCGACACGGCGAGCACGGGCGCCGCCTCGGTGAGGCCGTAGCCCTCGTAGAGGTCGAAGCCGAGCTCGCGGAACGCCTTCTGCACCTCGGGATCGAGCGCGGAGCCGCCGGAGACGAGGAGCCGGAGCCGCCCGCCGAACTTCCGGTGCACCGGCCAGAAGAGGAGCTTCCCCAGGTTCACCGCCAGCGCCGAGTCGCGGAGCGCGGCGTTGCCCTTCATGAGCGCCTTGAAGGCTCCCTCGACGATGCCCGGCTTCGCGGCGAGCTCCTGCGTGATGCGGCGGTGGAGGAGCGACCAGAGGGCCGGCACGCCGATCATGGCCGTGACGCGCCCGGCGCCGAGCGCCTCGGAGATCCGGTCCGCGGTGAGCTCGTCGAGGTACTCGATCTCGGCGCCGCGCGCGAGCGGCACGAGGAGCCCGGCCGTGAACTCGAAGGTGTGGTGGAGCGGAAGGACCGAGAGCAGGCCGTCCCCCGGGCCGAGCTCGAAGATGCCGGAGAGCTTCCCCACCAGGCTGGCGAAGTTCCGGTGCGAGAGCATGACGCCCTTGGGCGTGCCGGTGGTGCCGCTCGTGAAGATGAGCGAGGCGAGGTCGTCGCCCGAGACGCGCGGCGGGGGCGGCGGCGGGCCCCCCCGCAGCACCTCGGCGAAGGGCGCCACGCGCGCCTCGGGGACGGCGGCCGCGGCGAGCGGCGCGAGCTCCGGGTGGCGCTGCGCCGTGTCGTCGGAGACGATGGCGATCCGCGCGCCCGCCGTCTTCCAGAGGTTCACGAGCTCGGGGGCCGAGAGCTGCGGATCGACCGGCACCGCCGCCGCGCCCGCGCGCAGGATCCCGAAGTACGCGACGGCCCACTCCGGCCGGTTCTCCGAGGCGAGGAGCACCCGGTCGCCCTTCGCCACGCCCGCGCCGGCGAGCCAGCCCGCCACCGCGCCGGCCATCCGACGCATTTCGCCGTAGGTGAGGCGCTCCTTCCGCTCCCCTCCCATGCGGAGCGCGGTGCGCCGCTTCCACTGCTCGCAGGACGACTCGAACAGCTCGAGCAGATCGCGGTGCGCCCGGGGCGCGTGGACGCGCTTGCCGGACTGCTCCTCCAGGCCGGGGAAGACCCACTCCTCGAGGCCCTGCATGTGGACGCCGAGCCAGTAGCGGCGCCAGTCGAGCTTCTCGGGGTCCCACGGGATGCGCTCGCGATCGGCCGGGGTGAGCCGGTCGTAGAGCTCGCGGATGCGGGCGCAGCGGAAGACGTACTTGTTCTCCCAGACGAAGGGGAGGAAGAGGTCCCACAGCTTCAGGAGCTTCCCCAGCCGGTCGTCGAGCTCGTCGAGCTCGCGGCGGGCCTTCTCCGCGAGCGCGGAGAGGCGCGGCGCGCCCCAGCGCGGCGTGGCCTCGTCGAGGAAGCGGCGCGCGAGCTTCGAGAGCGCCTGGACGGCGGGGGCGCCGAAGGCCTCGTACTGCGTGCGCGTGACCGAGTACGGCTCGATGCGCGAGAGGAGCTTGTTCCAGGTGGCGTTCCCCGCCTCGCGCTCCCGGTAGTGGCGCCGGCGGTAGAGCGCGGTGAGCTCCACGGCGCGCCGCGCCCAGAGCGGGTTCGTGTCCCCGGACGCCAGGTGGTAGATGCGGCCTTCTCCACGGGGGGACACTCGGGCTGCGCCCTCGCGCCCCCCCGATCCCCCCGCTCGCTCGAGATCCATCTCCGCGGCGAAGCCGCGCTCATCGCTGGGGGCCCCCTGGGGGGCCGGGGCAGCCTCATCCGGCTGCCCCTGCGCTCGCCGCGTCGCCGAATTCCGCTCCACCAGCTCCGCCGTGGCCGCGAGCGTCGCGGCCGCGACGAGGTCCACCGGCACGACGTCGAGGATGGCCTTCTCGGCGGCCGGGAAGCCGCGGTGGCCCTTGAGCGCGAGGAAGGTGAGCGGCGCGCTCGTGGTGAAGCCCTCGTTCCAGCCGGGGAACGGGTAGCGGAGCGCGCTCTCCACGATGGAGGGCCGGACGATGCTCCAGTGGATCCCGCCGCCCTCGGGCCGCCGCAGGCAGGCCGCGATGGCCTGCTCGCCGAGCGACTTCGTGTACGTGTAGGTGTTGGGCCAGCCCCAGTGGCGGGCGCGCTCCATGCCCACGTCGACGAGGCGCTGCGAGATCCAGACGCGCTTCTCGCGGGCCATGGCGAGGCGCAGGGCCTTCTCGTCGCCCGCCCGGCCGTCCTCGGAGAGCCGCGCCAGGGCGCGGTCGCGGAAGAGCGACTGCTGCACGCGGTCCTCGGCGCGCTCGCGCACCTCCGCCATGCGCCGCTCGCAGTCGGCGATCTCGGCGTCGAGGTCGAAGTCGGCGCCGTCGAGCGGCGCCTCCTTGGGCCGCCCCACCACGCCCTCGCGGCGCGGGAAGTAGCCGGTGAGGTCCTCGTCCTCGTAGACCACGCCGTCGCGGTTCCCCGCCACGAAGCAGGTGGAGACGTGGAGGAGGGCCGCCCCCGTGCGCCGGCACAGCTCCACGGCGTTGCGCGGGCCGCGCACGTTCACTCCCAGCGCGAGCTCGAGCGAGGGGTCGAAGTCCACGAGCCCGGCGCAGTTCACCACCGCGTCGAGGCCGCGCAGGCGCGCCAGGTCCGCCTCGGGGATGCCGAGCAGGGGATCCGACACGTCGCCGGCGAGCGGGACGCACTTCTCGCGCAGGAAGGCGTCGAACCGGTCGCCGTGCCGCTGGCGGAGCGGGTCGAAGGGCCGGCTCGGGGCGACCTTCTCGAAGAAGCGCGCCTCCGCCGAGCCGCCGGTCCCCGGTCGCACCAGGACGAAGACCTTCCCCACCTCCGGGTAGCGATCGAGGAGGAGGGTGAGCGCGACCTTCCCCACGAAGCCGGTGGCGCCGGTGACGAGGAGGGTCCGGCCGGCCAGGGTGGCACCGACGTCGAGCGGGCCCGGGGCCCGGCCCGCACCCACCTCGCCGTCTCCCGCCGCCCGCGGAAGGGAGAGGCCGTGGTGCGCGCCGCCCGCGCCGTTCTTCCTGCG
>DATDDC010000128.1:0-4685 GCA_036523995.1 Anaeromyxobacter sp. | reverse complement strand
CGCGGCCGACGTGCGCGCGGCGGAGCGCGTCCTCGAGGAGGGCGGCGCGCCGCCGCACCTGCCGCTCTGGTGCATGATCGAGACGCCGCGGGGCGTCCTCTCCGCCGGGGAGATCGCCGCGGCGACGCCGCGCCTCGCCTGCCTCGTCGCGGGCACGAGCGACCTCGTGAAGGACCTGCGCGCCCGACGGACGCCGGCGCGCACCGAGGTGCTCATGAGCCTCTCCCTCATCCTCCTCGCGGCGCGCGCCAACGGCCTCGCCGCGCTCGACGGCGTCCACCTCGACCTCCAGGACGACGCTGGGTTCGAGGCCCACTGCGTGCAGGGGCGCGAGCTCGGCTTCGACGGGAAGACCCTCATCCACCCCAAGACCATCGACACGGCGAACCGGACCTTCGCGCCCACGGAGGACGAGGTGACCGCGGCGCGGCGGATCATCGACGCGCACGCTGCGGCCGTGGCGACGGGAAAGGGCGTGACGGTGGTCGACGGAAGGGTGGTGGAGGCGCTCCACGTGGCGGAGGCGCGCAGGACCGTCGCGCTCGCCGAGGCCATCGCCGGGCTGCGCGCGGGGTAGGCGTGGCCAGCGGCGCGGATTCCCTTGTCGTCCGCGGCGCGAAGGGCCAAGCTGCGAGGTCGTGATCGATCGAGCCGGCCGGACCCTGCTCCGCGCGCTGCTCCTCGTCGCGGGCTCCGGATTCGGTGCCGGCGGAAGCGCCTCGGCGCTGGATCGCTTCGAGATCCAGGTCTACGACGCGGAGGCGAACCCGCCCGGCCGCGCCTCGCTCGAGCTCCACCTCAACTTCACGCCGAGCGGGAAGGGAAGCGCCGGATATCCCGGCGAGGTGCCGCCCGACCGCGTGGCGCACATGACCCTCGAGCCCGCGCTCGGCGTGACGCGCTGGCTCGAGCTGGGAGCGTACCTCCAGTTCATGCTCGCCCCCGGCGGCGACGCGCGCTTCGGCGGGACGAAGCTCCGGGCGAAGCTGACGCTGCCGGACGACGTGCGCGAGGCGCTCGGCCTCCCCGTCTTCCTCGCCCTGAACGCCGAGGTCGGGAAGGTGCCGGTCGCGGTGGAGCAGGAGGGCTGGGCGAACGAGTTCCGGCCCATCGTGGGCGTGCGGAGCGGCCGCTGGCTCGTGTCGCTGAATCCCATCCTCGGCTACCCGCTGTCGGGTCCGGACCGCTTCCGGGTGGAGGTGGAGCCCTGCGGCAAGGTGAGCTGGAACACGCAGCGCGGCTTCGCGGTCGGGGCGGAGTACTACGCCAGCCTGGGCGCCATCGCCGACGGCTTCCTCCCGCTGCGCGAGCAGGAGCACCTGCTCCTCGCGGTCGTGGATCTGGAGGAGCCCGTCCGCCCGGCCGAGGAGGCCGCGGACCGCCGCGACTCGCCGTGGGAGCTCAACCTCGGCGTGGGCGCCGGCCTCACCCGCGGCACGCCGCAGCACGTCTTCCTGAAGGCGATCGCGGGGCGGTCGTTCTGAGTCGAGCGCGGCCGACCTCGACCGGCGAGGCCTGGCGCAAACCCGACCCCGACCCCGACCGCGACCGAAACCGCGACGCGAGACCGAGCGCGAACCGCCTCGACGGCGCTGCGGCCGAGCACGTTCGCCGGGCCGCTCGGGTGGACACACCCATGGACGTTCCGTAAGATGGCCGGCCCATCATGCGCGGCATCCGCGGGGCGACGCAGGTCGCCGCCAACAGCGTCGCGGCCATCGAGGAGGCCGTCGTGGAGCTCTGCCAGGAGCTCGAGCAGCGCAACGACATCGGCCCGGAGGAGATCATCTGGGCCATCTTCACGGTCACGCACGACCTCGACGCCGACTTCCCGGCGCGCGCGGCCCGGGTGGCGGGCTGGCACCAGGTGCCCATGATCTGCTCGCAGGAGATCCCGGTGCCCGGATCGATGCCGCGGGTGATCCGCGTGCTCCTCCATTGCGACTCGGAGGGTCCGCGCAATCACGTCTACCTCCGGGGGGCCCAGGCGCTCCGGCCGGATCTGCACGTGAAGCCATGACGGCGTACGCGCTCCCGAAGAGCCTCGGCATCGCGGGCCTCGGCCTCATGGGCGGGTCCCTCGCACGCGCCGTGAAGGCGCTCGATCCCGCGGTCCACATCGTCGGCGTGGAGGAGCAGGCCGACGTGCGGGCGCGGGCGCTCGCGGACCGCGTCGTCGACGAGGCGCTCGCGGAGCCGGGCCCGGCGCTCGGGACCTGCACGCTCGCGGTGCTCTGCACGCCGGTGGCGGCCATCGAGGCGCTCCTCGCCCCGGTCTCGCGCCTCCTGCCCGACGGCGCGGTGCTCTCCGACGTCGGCGGCGCGAAGGAGCGGGTCGTGGCGGAGGCGCGCGCCGCGGTCCGCCCGGGCGTCCGCTTCGTGGGCGCTCACCCCATGTTCGGCGGGCGCGGCGGGTACGCCGCCGCCACCGCCGACCGCTGGAAGGGCGGCACGGTCGCGGTGTGCACGGACGGCGACTGCGGCGCGGTGGACGAGGTGGCGGGGTTCCACGCCGCCCTGGGCGCGAGCGTCGTCCGCTGCCGCGCGGAGGACCACGACCAGGCGGTCGCGATGGTGTCGCACCTCCCCTACCTCGTCGCCTCGGCGCTCGCCTCGGCCGCGAGGGAGGCGGGGCCGCTCGCCATGCGGCTCGCCGGCCCGGGCCTGCGGGACACGACGAGGCTCGCCTCGTTCGCCTTCGACATCCAGGGCGAGGTGGCGCGCCGGAACCGGCACCTGCCCGACGCCGCGCGCCGGCTCCAGCGGCACCTGTCGCAGCTCCTCGCGGCGGTGGTCGAGTCGCCCCAGGCCGCCCGCGAGGCGCTCGAGGCCGCGCGCCAGGCCCACGAGGAGATCTTTTGACGGGCCCCCTCGCCTGCCGTCGCAAGGGACCGCTCCGGGGCGCCATGTCCGTGCCCGGCGACAAGTCGGTGTCGCACCGCGCGCTCCTCTTCGGCGCCCTCGCCACCGGCGAGACGCGGGTGACCGGGCTCCTCGACGCGGAGGACGTCCGCTCGACGCGAAAGGCGGTGGAGCGCCTCGGCGCTTCCGTGCGCTCCGAGGGCGGAGAGGTCGTGGTGTCGCCGCCGGAGAAGCTCCGCGAGCCGGACGACGTCATCGACTGCGGCAACTCCGGGACGAGCCTCCGGCTCCTCGCGGGCGTCCTCTCCGGCGTGCCGGGCCTCTCCGTGCTCACCGGCGACGCCTCGCTCCGGCGCAGGCCGGTCCGGCGCGTCGTCGAGCCGCTGCGCAGGATGGGCGCCACCCTGAGCGCCCGCGACGGCGATCGCGTCCCTCCGCTCGTCGTCCGCGGCGGGGCGCTCCGCGGCGTCGACCACGTCCTCCCCGTGGCGAGCGCGCAGGTGAAGAGCGCCATCCTGCTCGCCGGGCTCTTCGCCGACGGGCGGACCACCGTCACCGAGCCGGAGCGCTCCCGCGATCACACGGAGCGCATGCTCGCGGGCATGGGCGTCCCCGTCCGCGTGGAGGGGCTCACGGTCGGCGTCGGCCCCTCGCGGCCGCGCGGCGGGCGCGTGGACGTCCCCGGCGACATCTCCTCGGCGGCGTTCTTCCTGTGCGGCGCGGCGGCGCTTCCGGGCTCCGAGGTGACGGTGCGCGGCCTGGGGGTGAACCCGACGCGCACGGGCCTCCTCGACGTGCTGCGGGCCATGGGCGCCGACGTCTCCCTCGCGTCGGAGCGCGACGTCGCCGGCGAGCCGCGCGCCGACGTGACGGTGCGCGCCCGGGAGCTCCGCGCCACCGAGATCGGCGGCGCGCTCGTGCCGCGCCTCATCGACGAGCTTCCGGTGGTGATGGCGATGGCGACGCAGGCGAAGGGCCGGACCGTCCTCCGCGACGCGAAGGAGCTGCGGGTGAAGGAGTCCGACCGCCTCGCCGCCATGGGCGAGACGCTCGCCCGGGCCGGGGCGCGGATCGAGCTCTTCGAGGACGGCTGCGCCATCGAGGGTCCCTCGCGGCTCCGGGGCGTCGCGGTCGAGACGCGGCTCGATCACCGCATCGCCATGTCGATGGCCATCGCCCAGCTCTTCACGGGCGGCGAGGAGGTCGTCCTCGACGACGTGGCGTGCGTGGCGACGAGCTTCCCGTCGTTCTTCGATCTCCTGGACGCGCTCGCCGGGGGAGGCTCGCGGTGATCACCGCCCGGACGGCGCTCTACGGCGTGATGGGGCACCCCGTCGGCCACAGCCGCTCCCCCGCCATGCAGAACGCCGCCTTCGCGGCGCTCGGCATCGACGCGGCCTACGTGGCGCTGCTCGTCCCGCCGGAGCGGCTCGCCCAGGCCGTGGCCGGCGCCCACGCGCTCGGGTTCCAGGGCCTGAACGTCACGGTCCCGCACAAGCAGGAGGCGCTCGGGCTCTGCGCCACCGTCGACGCGACGGCGGCCGACGTCGGCGCCGTGAACACGCTCCGGCGCGCGCCGCACGGGTGGGAGGGCTTCAACACCGACGCGCCCGCCTGCCTGGCGCTGCTCGAGGCGGCCGGGATCGGTCGCGGCGCGCGCGCGCTCCTCGCCGATCGAAGCGGGTGGCGAGCAGCAGCGCGTCGGGCGAGTCGGCGTCGAGCCGGTACACCTGCGGGCGCTCGTAGCTGCCGCGCACGACGAAGACCGCGCCGGGGTTCGAGGTCAGCGGATCGAACCCCTCGGCGTCGCCGATCGCCTCGGC